>CABSLQ010000045.1 GCA_902478605.1 uncultured Oscillospiraceae bacterium | reverse complement strand
TGCGGAACTGGTTCTGCAGCAGCTCGCCCACCGAACGGATGCGGCGGTTGCCCAGATGGTCGATGTCGTCGGTCGTGCCGATATCGTGCGCCAGGCAGTTGACATAGTTGATGGAAGCGAGCATATCCGGGATGGTGATGTGGTTCGGGATAAGCTCGCCCGCGCGGGCGCGGATGGCTTCCTTAAGCTCCTCTTCGGTCGGGCAGCTGTCGAGGATCTCCCGCAGCACGGTATAGCACACCCGCTCGTTGATGCCGAGCTCCGCCACGTCGAAATCCACGTACTTTTTGATATCGACCATGCCGTTGGTGACAATCTTGATCTCGTGCTCCTCGCCGTGCTCGTCGGTCGTGACATAGGCCACGCTGACGCCGGCGTCCTCCATCTCCAGCGCGCGGGCGCGATCGATGATCTCGCCCGGCTCCGCCATGATCTCCCCGGTATTCGGGTTGACAATCGGGCGGGAGATGCGGCAGCCGGCCAGGCGGTTGGACAGGCCGAGCTTCTTGTTATACTTATACCGCCCCACGCGCGACAGATCATACCGGCGGGGATCGAAGAAGAGGCTTTCCAGGTGCTGCTGCGAGTTTTCCACCGTCAGCGGCTCGCCGGGGCGCAGCTTGCGGTACACCTCGAGAAGAGCCTCTTCGGTGTTTTTGGTGATATCCTTCTCGATCGTGGCGTGAATGCGCTCGTCGTCGCCAAAGAAGTCGAGAAGCTCCGCATCCGAACCGAGCCCCAGCGCCCGCACGAACACCGTGATGGGCAGCTTGCGGTTCTTGTCGATGCGCACATAGAACACATCGGAGGAGTCGGTCTCATATTCCAGCCATGCGCCGCGGTTGGGGATGACAGTGGCGTTAAACAGCTTTTTGCCTGTCGTGTCATAATTCATACCGAAGTACACGCCGGGAGAACGGACCAGCTGCGACACGATGACGCGCTCGGCGCCGTTGATGACAAAGGTACCGCTTTCGGTCATCAGCGGGAAATCGCCCATGAACACCTCGGACTCCTTGATCTCGCCGGTTTCCTTATTGATGAGACGGGCGCGCACGCGCAGAGGGGCCGCGTAGGTAACATCCCGCTCCTTGCACTGCTCCACCGTGTATTTGGGCTCCTCGTCCAGGCGATATCCCACGAATTCCAGCACCAGATTGCCGGTATAGTCGGTGATGGACGACACGTCGCTGAAGACTTCCTGAAGCCCCTCCTCCAAGAACCAGTTGTATGAGTTCTTCTGCACTTCAATGAGGTTGGGCATATCCAGCACCTCATTGATCTTTGCGAAGCTCATGCGAACATTGTTGCCCAACTTTACCGGTTTGATATTCGCCATAGGCTCGACCACTCCTATTCTTTGTTTTTCATTCCCCGGCCTGCCGTCGAACGATCCGCCGCGGAAAAGAAGAAAACGGGAGGAACCGCCTCCGCCGCCCGAAGGATAAGTGCCAAAAAATTTGCAAAAGGCACTTGCCAATTGTCGCATCCTGTGCTATACTTTTCAGGTGATTAGGCATATCTTCCCATGATGATGCAGTATACTATCATACAGGATAAACCCGCCGTTGTCAATTGCAAAGTTGCAAATTGGCAATTTTTTTTTGCTCTTTTTTCCAATTATCCAATTATTGTCAAAACCAAGACGAATTATACGGCCCCAGACGTCTTGCAGAACGCCTGGGGCCGTTGTTATTTTCTTCGTTCAGGTGCCGAACATAGCCATATGGCAAATTGCCGCGAATTCCCGCACCCAGTAGCAGAGGATCAGGTGGAGCGGCGTGCGGCAGGTACAGGGACCGACGTTCTCAAATCCGGCCCGTTTGGCAAAGGCCTGGGCACGGTACTGGTGAAATTCCTGCGTGGCAATGACCACCGTAGAAGAAAGCCCCTTTTCCTCCATAATCTTTTTGGAGAACTGAATGTTTTCAAATGTACTGGTTGACCGATCCTCCGTAAAAATACGGCCGACGTCAATCCCCTTCTCGATCAGATAGGCTTTCATGATCGAGGCTTCAGAATACGCTTCGTCCGGTCCCTGTCCCCCTGACACCACGCAGTTCGCCTGCGGATTGGCCTCCAGATAGCGGGCGGCGGCATCCAGACGCCTTGCAAGCATAGGACTGGGTCTGTCCTCATAAATGGCGGCGCCAAGGACAATGACCGTCGCATTCTGGGGGGCCGGCTGAGCCGCCGCGTGCAGCATCAGAATCGAGACGGTGATAAACAGCCCCAGCAGTGCCGCCACCAGTGCACAAATTGCCACCAATATAGTGCGCAGCCCCTTTCGTTTCCATATCCATCGCAGTATGGACAGAAAGCCGTCCGTCCATACACAGCAGATGAGCCCCGCCACCCCAATCGCCAGCGGCACATATACGCCGATGTGCCACACCTGGCTCACCAGCGGCAGCAGCGACACCACCGCCAGCAGGGCAAACAGCACCCCGAGCACAAGACGCCAGACACCCCTTTTTTTATTCTGTATCGGCATAGGCGCTCCCCCTTCTGACTATCCGGGAAACAGTATACCATGCGCCAAAAATATCTGCCAAGGGCCGAACGCAAAGCTTCACAAAGAGTTAAGAAAAAAGGGCGCCGCCGGCAAGGCGCGCCCCACATATTCCCGGATTCGAAAGCAGCGCCGGCACACGCCATGGCAAAAGCAGCAGGACACGTCCGACCGTCTTCTGAAAGGATTTACCCCATCACAGCCGCGGCTTGTTAGCACGGAATATGGAGCTGCTAATATTCATCCTCCACATATGTACGCATAAAACTATCAAGCTGCCATTCCGGACCGTCTAAAAGCACCTGCCATAAGGCGTCCTGCAGTTCAGACTTTTTCATGCGGTAAATCCGCTTGATCAACGCATCCTCCAGCTCGTTTTCGTACTGTTCCCTCTGCTCAATACAAGCATCGATTTCCGCCTTATACTGTATTGCTTCTTCGGGAAATGCCGCAAAGAACAGAGCGACCATATGTTTGCATACTTTTCTGCCGTTGGCAAAAGGGCAGCTGCAGAGCGATCTTTTCGGATGCTCTGTGTCAATGGTTACCCTATACGGCTCTGCGCCATTGCCCTGCACAGCGCCGCCAAAATGGGTATCATCCAGCTTCTTGACAAACTGTACTTTTTTCTCTGTATAGTATTCATATCCCCGCCAAGCAGATTTGCCGCTGGCAGCCGATAACAGGCCCATATCCACACATCCTTATTTTGTGACAAGCATGGCAGCTTTGTTCGTATCCGCCGTATTTTGGAAACGATTGTCAGCACGAGGCTCCTTCTATCCTTAAGATATGGCCGTCTGGGAGAGTCTTTCCGCCCATTCCGCTTCCCGGAAGCCGACCAGCACAAAATCCTTTCCAATCAGCAGCGGGCGCTTGACCAGCATGCCGTCGGTCGCCAGAAGAGCCAGCTGCTCCTCTTCGCTCATGGACGGCAGCCGCTCCTTGAGGCCGAGCGCTTTATATGCCAGCCCGCTGGTGTTGAAAAAGCGGCGCAGCGGCAGGCCGCTCCTGCGGTACCAGACCGCCAGTTCCTCTGCGGTGGGGTTTTCCTCCTTGATGTGGCGGGCCGTGAACGGCACTCCCTGCGCTTCCAGCCATTGCCTTGCCTTTTGGCAGGTGCTGCAGGGCGGATATTCTAAAAACAGCATGCGCTTCCCTCCTATTCTCCGATGATTTTGATAAGCGCGCGTTTATCGCGCCGGCCATCGAATTCAAAATAAAAAATCTGTTCCCAGGTGCCGAAATCCAGCTTGCCGCCGGTTACGGCAATCACCGTTTCCCGTCCCATGACGGTACGCTTAAGATGGGCATCCGCGTTGTCCTCAAAGCCATTGTGATGATACTGATTGTATGGCTTTTCGGGGGCGAGCCGCTCCAGCCACGCTTCGTAGTCCTGATGCAAGCCGCTTTCGTCGTCATTGATAAAAACGCTGGCTGTGATATTCATCGCGTTGACCAGCAGCAGGCCTTCGCGGATGCCGCTTTCGGCCAGCGCCTGTTCCACCTGCGGCGTGATATTGACGAGTCCGCGGCGCGTAGGCAGATGGAAATGCAGTTCCTTGCGATAGGATTTCATGTACTTCTCCTCCTTTATTATCCGCATTGTACGCGAGGCTGTCCGTTTTGTCAACTCTCGGAACCGGATCGGTCCTGTCCGCATAGCTTGTACTGTAAGGAGGTGAGTATCCCATGTGTTTTCATGCCGTTTCTGCCGCGGTCCTCGCCCTGGCAGCGGGATGCGGGCGCGGTTCGCATAGAGAGCAGGTGAGCGGGCGCGGCCTGAATCCACGCATGAACGTGCATTCTAACTCCGCCTGTGACGAACGTCGCATACGGGAGCAGGAGGAACGTGCGCAGGAAGAATTCGCGCGCGAACAGTCCACACGGCTGGCCGAAGAACGCGCGGAAGAGCGCGGCCGGCACGATACCTGCGATTGCCGCCGCGATCGCGGCGCCACGCGCTGGCATCCGTCCTGTCCCCATTGCCGGTAACCGTCCAGCTCCCTTCACCGCGACGCTCAGGACATGCCGGGAAAGCCCCCAGCATCATAAAATAAGGCGGAAGAGATCGGCCGATCTCTTCCGCCTTTTGCATCGTCTCTGGAATCAACGCTTGACAAGCGCTTTGATCTGCCGCATCGTGCTCAGCATATCGCGGCGTTTGAACAATACATATACCAAGTACGCGAGTGCATACAGCGCCGTACACAGCCACGATCGAATATTCCACGAAACCAGTATGAAAACAGCGGTCATCAACACCTCAAGTATAATGTCCTTCCAAACCCGAATGTGCATCGAACGCGTCAGCAGCAGTTCGCCGAAAATGCAGCGGAATGCCTGCAAAAAGACGATCATGGCGACGGTGAGCTCCAGATTGTCGAGCCAATACACCGTCACGCCGGTGAGCAGCACGCTCAGTGCCACGGTGGCCACATTGATGAGCAGGATCCATTTTTCCTTGCGCATGATTTTCAGGTAGGTGTTCACCAGCATGGTGGTTTTGCTTTCAAAAATGCACACCGGAAACATCAGCGCCATAAAGTTCAGCGCCTCAGCATATTTTGGCAGCCACATCGTGAGCAGCAGCTTGGCCGGATAATAAAACACCAGCAGGCCGAGAAGCAGTCCCATGATGCAGGTGCGCATGATGTTGTACATATCCACCTGCCGCTCGTCGCTCGTGCGGCGCAGCGTGGGAAACAGTATTAGGCTCACCGCGCTGATGAACACCATAAGCAGGTTGGACACGCTCATGGTCAGCGACACCTTGCCGAACGTCTCCATATCCCAGTGATTTTCAATGGCCATGCGCACAAGGCCGACGATCAGCATACCCGCAATGTTGGCGACCATCAGCTTAAAGCCAACATTGATGTTTTTTCCTGTTTCACTCAGGCCCTCGCGCACCGGGACAAATTTACCGAACACGATATCCCGGCAGCGGGCTATCCCCACCACAAGGGCTACCCCTTTTCCGAACAGATCCGCGGCCAGCAGCCATTTGTATTCCCGTATGCCCCCAAAAACCATCGCCGTCACAAGGACAAAATAGATAATCCGCTCCAGCATCGTGATGACGGCATATTCCTTGATGCGGTTGGTGAACTGCAGCACATACCCGATGTATGTACGCGGTATGACAAGAAGCGCACACACGCCGGTCATGGCGAAAATAAGGCCCTTGTCCGCATCCGGCGCTATTAAAAAGCCGTACACACCGAGTCCGATGCAGACGATCCATTCAAAAAAGGTCAGGTACCAGAACTGCGTAACAAAAACCGGCTTCTCCAGTTCGTCGTAGTCCTTGCCTCCATACCGCAGATACACGCCGTCGCACCAGCCAAGGTGAAAAAATCCCACATACGAGGTACACAGCGTGTAAAACTGCCAAAAGCCGTATTGCTCGACGCCCAGCCGCTTAGGCACCAGAAAAATCAGCACGGCGGAGATCAAAAAGGACAGCGCGTTAGCAGAAAAGGTATAAGAAAAATTCTTAATAAAATTTTTGGCTTTCAGATTCATGCGGCGGCCTCCTTGCGCCGGATGGCCAAAGGTTCCGCTGCAAACAACCTGTTGCAGCGGAACCCCCTGAAAAAGTCCCTGCAGGCCAACGTCGTGGTCCTTATTTTACGTTTGTTTTCCGTAGAAACGCAAACGCAAAACCCCCGCTTTTTCCCAGTCCGTCGTTATATTCTTAACTACCCTGAAAAAGCCCCTGGCAGGGCAGGATTCCCGGCCTGCCGTTCGCGTCTTACTGGCGCAGAACCGTGCTTTTTCTGGTTTCTGCATCATTTTGCCTGTACAGCAGTCCCTCTTCCGTATCCTTTATGCGCCAGATATTCCCGGAAGGTAGGCTGGACCTTGTCTTTGTCGGAGAGCAAAATCTCCATATCCTTCGCCACCGGCCAATCGATGCCGATGTCCGGATCATTCCAAAGGAGGCCGCCTTCGCCAGAGGGATCGTAAAACCGGGTGCACTTGTAAACGAACTCCGCCTCGTCGCTTGTCACGAGAAAGCCGTGAGCGAACCCCTCCGGTACATAAAACTGGCGGTGATTCTCCTCGCTGAGGATCACACCATACCACTTGCCGAAGGTCTCGCTGCCTTCGCGCAGGTCCACGCCCACATCATACACCTCTCCGCGGATGACACGGACCAGCTTTCCCTGCGGCTGCTTTGTCTGAAAATGCAGACCGCGCAGAACGCCGCGCTTGGACTTGGACTGGTTGTCCTGCACAAAGGTGACATCAATGCCCGCTTGGGCGAATTCGTGATAGCTGTAGGTTTCCATGAAGTAGCCGCGCGCATCGCCGAACAGGGTCGGTTCAATGACAAACATGCCGGCAATTCCCGTCGGAATAAGCTGAAATTTCCCCATACCGTTCCTCCGTTCAATCGCCGTACATACGCTGATAGTATTCCTGATAGGCGCCGCTGGTCACGTGCTCCATCCAGTCGGCGTTATCCAGATACCACTGGATAGTTTTGGCGATCCCCACCTCAAAGGTAGTTTCGGGGTACCAGCCCAGCGCATCCTTAATTTTCTGCGGATCGATGCCGTAACGGCGATCATGGCCTTTGCGGTCCTCCACATAGGTGATGAGCTTTTCACTCACCGCTTCGTCCACGTGATCGTGCACATAGGCGAGGATGGTTTTGACAATGGTGATATTGGGCCGTTCGTTGTGGCCGCCGACGTTGTACACTTCGCCCGGCACCCCGTCGCGCAGCACCATATCGATCGCTTTGCAGTGATCCTCTACATACAGCCAGTCACGCACGTTCATGCCATCGCCGTAAACCGGCAGATTCTTATGCTGCAGCGCGTTGTGGATCATCAGGGGGATCAGCTTTTCCGGAAACTGATAGGGCCCGTAATTGTTGGAACAGCGGGTGATGTTCACCGGAAACCGGTAGGTATCCGCATAGGCCTTCACCAGCATATCTGCCGCCGCCTTGCTGGCAGAATAGGGGCTGTGCGGGTCAAGGGGCGTGCTTTCCGTAAAAAAGCCTTCCTCCCCCAGAGAGCCATATACCTCGTCGGTGGAAACCTGCAGGTACTTGCAGCCGGCCTTATAGGTATCTGCGCCCATGTCCCAAGCATTTTTTGCTGCGTTTAACAGGCAGACCGTTCCCTCCACATTGGTTTTAACAAATACTTCCGGCTCGCGAATGCTCCGATCCACATGGCTTTCCGCCGCAAAGTTCACCACATAGTCGATGGCGTAATCGGCAAACGCCTTTTCAACGGCTGCCTTATCGCAGATATCCGCGTGCAGAAAGACATAGCGGGGATCCTCCCGGACCGACGCCAGATTTTCAAGGTTTCCCGCATAGGTGAGCTTGTCCATGTTGAGAATACGCACGTCGCTGTATTTGCGCAGCATATACTGGATAAAATTGGAGCCAATAAAGCCGGCGCCGCCGGTCACCAGATACGTCTTCATTGCGGACCTCCTGTTGCTTTAAGCCTTTCGATATACTCGGCGAGCGCCGCCTGCCATTCCCGCATCTCATCCCCCACCGTACAACGCAGCATGGCGTTATCCAGTGCAGAATAGGCGGGGCGGCGTGCCGGCCGGCTGGCAATACGCTGAAATTCCTCTGTTGTGCAGGGTGTAACTGTACAATTAATCCCCGCAAGACGAATAATCTCCACGGCAAAATCGTACCATGAGCAGACTCCCTGGTTGGTGCAGTGGTAGATGCCGTACTCCTCTGTGCAGGCCAATTTGAGCAGATGATAGGCCAGATCGGTGGCGCTCGTCGGGTTGCCCCGCTGATCGTCTACCACCGTGAGCGCCCCGTTTTTGGCCCCGTTGCGCCACATGGTTTTGACGAAATTACCGCCCACATAGCCATACAGCCAGGCTGTGCGCACTACAAAGGACCGCGCGCACATCTCCCGGACATACTGTTCCCCCAGCCATTTGGATTTGCCGTAAATGCTGCGCGGCCGGCAGGCATCCCACTCGGTGTACGGGATCACCGTCCCGTCACTCGCGCGGGCCCCATCCCCGTCAAACACGTAATCGGTGGACACGTGCACGAGCTTTCCTCCTGTCTCCTGGACGGCGACGGCCAAATTGCGCGGCCCGATGGCGTTGACGCGCATAGCCGTATCCGGAGCGGTTTCACACCCGTCCACATTGGTCATAGCGGCGCAGTTGATAACCACATCGGGCCGTTGTGCCCGCATAAACGCCTGCACGGCCGCTCCATCGGTAATGTCCAGTTCCTCCACATCAACGCTCTGCACCGTGCAGTCGCGGTAAAGTGCAGGCAGCGGGCCAAACGGGGTTTGCCCGCCGGTCAGCTGCGCGGCAAGCTCACTGCCCAATTGCCCATGCGAGCCCGTGATCAAAAGTTTCATGTCTCTGCGCGCACATCCTTTCGCGGCCGTTTCACTCTGTTTATTCGGCCTGGGCCAGTCTCAACAGATATTGCCCGTATTCGGAGGCCTTGAAGCGTTCCCCCTGCGCAGCAAGCTGCTCCCGATCGATAAAGCCCTGCCGATAGGCGATCTCTTCAATACAGGAGACAAACAGTCCCTGCCTGGTCTGAATAGCCTCCACGAAATTGGCCGCATCCAGCATGGCGCGGTGCGTGCCGGTATCCAGCCAGGCCATTCCCCGGCCAAACAGTTCCACTTTCAGCTTGCCGCGGCGGAGATATGCGTTGTTGACCGAGGTTATCTCGATTTCGCCGCGCGCCGAGGGCTGTACATTCTTAGCGATCTGCACCACGTCGTTATCGTAAAAATACAAGCCCGGGACAGCGTAGTTGGATTTGGGCTGTGCGGGCTTTTCCTCGATGGAAAGCACGTTCCCGTTGTCGTCAAACTCGACCACGCCGAAATCTTTCGGATTGCTGACATGGTATCCGAAAATGGTAGCGCCTTCTTTACGGGAGGCCGCATTGCGCAGACGCTCGCTGAACCCATAGCCATAGAAAATATTATCTCCCAGAATCAGGCACACCGGATCCTTGCCGATAAATTCTTCACCGACAAGAAAGGCATCGGCCAGGCCCCGCGGGGTTTCCTGCACCGCATAGGAAAAATGCATGCCAAGCTGTTCCCCGCTGCCGAACAGTTCTCGGAATCCCGGCAGGTCACGCGGCGTGGAGATGATCAGCACCTCGCGGATACCTGCCAGCATCAGGGTAGACAGCGGATAGTAAATCATCGGCTTGTCATACACGGTGAGGATCTGCTTGGAACAGGCGATCGTCGATGGATACAGCCGGGTACCGGCCCCGCCGGCGAGTATAATTCCTTTCATAGAAATTCCCCTTCTGCTATTATTATGATACCTGCTTGTTAAAGCGGCGGCGTCTTATGCGCTGACATCGCCGATAGCTTTGTAAATGCGGCGATTTTTCTTCCATACGGTGGGGGTGATACACGAAAATATAATACAGTATACTTAAATACGCAAGCAAATACACCGACGCGGTGGCAAAAACATTCATAAAGAAGCGCTCTTCGATCGAAAGTTCAAAGATCGGATAACTAAATACCGCATACACGATCAGCAAGAAGCCCGGCTCAGACCGCCGACGAAGGATATTAAGAAGATAACTGTAAAACGCTCCTAGAAAGGCAAACATAAAAGCCATGCCAACAACAGTGAAATCTTCCATATATCGTCGGATAGCCGTATACACATTGCCAGATTCCCCGTTAAAATTGACAAATTCATACGGCGCATAAAGCCGAGGCAGGTCAAATCCAAGCGTGCGAAGCGTCGAATATATCGGGAATAATGTGTGATTTCCAATGTAGGGGGTGTCCGGCTGCGGATGAAAAATCCAGTAATCGAGCGAAGGTATAGACATGCCAGTGTATAGGGATATGGAGTTAAACGCAGTATCAAGGCTCGTTTTGCCTGTCAAAAGGCCGCTGAGAATAAATACAAGGAAAAATATAGCCAATGCTGCGACTGCCAGCAACAAGATGCGCAGGGTGCAGCGGAAACTCCATTTTTCCCGTTGAAGGTATAAAAAGCAGCCTATTGTCATTACACCCACGGTCAAATAAATAAATTCAGTGCGACCGGTGCTCAAAATGGCAAAGGGCAAATACATCAGCGAGGGAAGAAGATACATAAGCCAGCGCAGGCGAAAACCAAAGGAAATCAAATTATATATAAATATATATAAGAAAACATAGCATATCGCCTTTGATAAGATACCCACGTGTCCGTATAAACGTCCAGGCGTTACCGCTCTGGATAATTGTGCCTCTCTGGCGTATTTAAGCATCAATTTGGTTCCGCCCGGATTCCCACCGGCCAGCGAGAACGCATATGTCTCCCTGTAATAATACAGCAACAGTACACACATAACGGCGAGCAAAGCAACGATCGCCAATGCCGGCACAACGATCGGCCGCCTTTGTGGCTGCAAAGGCGATTTAACCGCGCCCGCTCGCGCATGCACCACATGCGGCTTCAATTCCCGTCGTTGAAACAGCCAGGAAACAAGGGTCTCCCCCGCTCCAAGGCTGACCAGCGCGCCTAATATTACCATCACGGTAATGGGATCAAGTGTAAACTGCCACTTGTTTATGTTCAGCATAGCAAAGACTGTACTGACAAGAAACATGCAGCAGGCAATAACCCATGGTGACAGAATATTACGGTTTCCGATCACATAGGCGATGCATGCCATGATAATTAATGCAAAAAACAGGACATATATCAAGTGTTCCGGCTCCTTTCCGAAAGATAAGGGAGTTTCTGCTTCCCAACTCCCCCATATATCGTTATACGAAGCGTTATTGCCAAACGATACATATGCCCGTATCCTGTCCATTTTTCTGGAGTTTTTCGATGGAATCCTTCAGCGCAGCATTCTGCGATTTCCCCAACCGCTCCACAAAAATGCTGCAGGCACAGTGCAGAAGAAGCTGCAAGACACCCGCATCACGGGAGGGGACTTCCGCCAAGACCAGTTGATACTCGTTATCCCCTCTGCAGGTCTCCAATTCATCCGCATTATGATAGAGAGGGCCAATCGACTCGGAGGCCTTTTGAGTCCAATCGTTCAATTTAAGTGAAAGCCCGGCTTTTTTAAATTCCTCTGCCACCTTCCTGCCCAATTCTACATCTTGCATCGTAGAGCAAAGTGCCAGAGAATGCTTTCCGGTTCTTTCCGCCTGCAAAAGCATGTAACAGAAAATATCATATGCCGGTTGTTGGGCTTTGTCTATGACATCCACATCATAAGCCTTGACAAACATGGATTTGGAAACTACCCTCTTATCCGTCAGGAAAAGAATGCAGATGAGGAACACACCAACAAGCAGCCCCAAGACGCCACCGACAACAAAATATTTTAAATCGATCGCGTTCTGTTCTTCCTCGTCCTGCGGCTGGTTAACCACACTCGACTGCATGCTATTCAGCAGTTCCATGGAAGCCTGCGCCTCTGCCGTGTCTTGCTCGTAAATTTTTACACTGTGCTCCATATACTGCAGGAAATCTTGAAAAAGGCTGTTTAAATGCGACTCGACATATGCCTTATTTTCTTCCTGTACCGTAACTGTAAGAGCCACTTCATAATTCGGCGTATTCGGTAAAGAGGCTGTAGAGAAGACCGACCTCACCCAATCGGCACGCTGCGCATTTCCCATTTCATTCCATGTCGCTTCGATTTCAGCCATGTCATAGTTATCCGAAATTGTTTTGACAAAATCCGACAGTGCCGAATTCCGAAACCATATATCATTATAATTCTGATAACGCAAGCTTTTATTATCTGCGTCTTCATATGTGGCATGATTGTTGAATTTTACTAATTGACTATATGAATACTGATAGGTGGCTTCCTCTGTTTCCGCTTTCTGCATCTTTGGTATACCCAGCAAAGCAGCAAAAAAGACAATACCTATCACAACAATCCACCATCTTTTTACTACATATCGAAGCAGTTCCCCGATTGTATATTTTTCCATCTGTACGGCCTCCTTTTACATCAATATATTACTTCGTTTTTAAGCGCAGTAATATACCATATATCTTAAACAACCACAACAGGTGAGAATATTTCCCTAGAACAAACCAACGCATTACCAGCGCTTTTTTTCGAGAGCGATGCTTCAACTCTTCCAGCATCTGATTATTAAACGGTTGATTGAACGGCGATCGCCGCGCAGCCTCTTGTAAAATATTCTGTTTTTCTTTTCGTGTTAACGTACACTCGTCGAGTTCAAACAGCTGCAATATCTCCAGAATATAGACCGCCAGTCGTTCATGCCAAAGCCCCGGATACAGCGCATCCAACCCAAGCGCGTCGAACATTTCTCTTTCACAGGCAGCTGAGACCATGCAGTTATACGGACGCTCTATCCGAAATTTCTTGGATGTACTGGTACCGGCTCTCTGTTCATGAACATAATATACGGTATCCAACAGCATGAGAGACTGCACATTTTGATATAGTTTGAAATTAAATATCCAATCCTCGTATCCGAATTTTATGGATTCATCAAAACGCAGTCCAATGTTCTCTAAAAAGCTTCTGCGATAAAGACCATTCCATATCATATAGAAAAAGCCAGATGCCTTCACCTGCCGATAATATTGTGCCGATGTTTGAGGCGTAATTTTGAGCGTCTCCTTTGCGACGGTATCGCGATGGTTGTCAGGGCGACCGTCCGAAAAAGTCTCCCGCACGTGGTATCCATATTTGACCACATCCACACCGCTGTCCACGATCGCCCGATAACAATCTTCCAGCAGGAAAGGTTTGTACGTGTCATCATTATCGATAAAAGCAACAAATTCCCCGCTGGCCTTCTTTAACCCCGCATTGCGCGCGGCACATATACCTGCGTTTTCCTGATGCACGACACGAACCCGCTTATCTCGATCAGCATAATCATCACAAATCGCGCCGCTGCCATCCTTAGAACCATCATCTATCAGAATCAGTTCAAAATCCGTGAAGGTTTGTTGCAGCACGCTGTCGATTGCGTCCCTTAAAAATTTATCGGAATTGTATACAGGCATAATCACACTAATCGCTGGCATAGCGTCCTCCTCACTGCTTCTCATAATACGCGATTGTCCGCCGGAATCCCTCCTGGATATAGACTGTAGGATGCCAGCCTTCCTGCATGATACGCGCCGAATCCAGCAGCGGCACCCGGTGTTTAAGATAGCCCGCCTTTACCTCCTCAGAAGCCGGTTGGAGCCGAATGCCTATATTCCGTTCGGGATAC
Source organism: uncultured Oscillospiraceae bacterium (assembly GCA_902478605.1). Taxonomy (GTDB): domain Bacteria; phylum Bacillota; class Clostridia; order Oscillospirales; family Acutalibacteraceae; genus UMGS856. The sequence continues at coordinate 10,963 of CABSLQ010000045.1, read as the reverse complement.
AGTTTCGCCAGCATTTGGGCCAGCTCCCGCACCGTCAGCACACCGTCCATACTGGAAACATTATAAACAAACTCATGACCATCAAGCAGGCAGAGAAAAAGACCGGCAACGACGTCGCTGATGTATGTCAACCCCAGTACAGCGCTTCCATCGCTGTTCATAACAATATCCTGCGAGTGAATAACATTGGATAAGAAGTCACCGACCACACGGCCGTCACCAATCGCAATCCCCGGACCGTACGTATGCGCAATCCGCGCCACGCGGGCCGGCACCCCATACTGAAAAGCATATGCCGCGCACAGGGTTTCGGCCATCCGTTTACTCTCCGGATAGCAGGCGCGTACCTGCGTCGGATCGAAGCTGCCGTAAACGTCTTCCTGAACCGCTTCGCAAGTGGCCGGCACAGAGCCATAAATCTCCCTTGTGGAAAGCATCAGGAACCCTTCCGCCTTGCGATCAGCCGCCAATTCCAGCATACGGGTGGTTCCTACCGTATTGGCGCGAATGGTCCCCACCGGATCGGTCCGGAACTGAACAGGGCTGGCCTGGCTGGCCGCATGTATAATAAAATGTACCGTCTCATCAAACTCGACCGGCGCGCATACATCCTGCACCAGCAGATGAAAATCCTGACGCTGTGTCAGCCCGGAAAAGTGAAGCCGCGCTTTTTCCCCGTTGCGTACCAGTCCCAGGACATGTATCCGCATGTTTTGCGTATCATTCAGATAAAGCAGCGTATAAATCAAATACGAAGCGATCATACCGTTCGCCCCGGTGATCAGCACCGTTTTGCCGCGCAGCTTTTCAAAATGTATCTTCTCTTGGGTGATTCTTTTTAAATCCTCGAGTATAACGGGATGCAAATCCAGCAAAAGCCCATCTCCTTAAATTCCCAGAATTTCCTTGCTTTCACGTAGGTCAACCAAAGCCTTGAAGATATAATAATCATCCGGCCGCGTAATTTTAATGTTGGCAAAATCACACTTCACAAAGTGCAGCTGCCGCCCAAGCGCCGTCATCAACGTACAGGTATCAATCGTAATAGACTCCGGCATAGTCTGCCCTTTTTCATGTGCTTCCAGTACATCCGCATAATAAAAGCTCTGCGGCGCTTTGGCAATATACAGCTTGCTGCGCTCGATGGTGCCCTCCACCGTCACCCCGTCGGTACTGATGACGCCCGTCTCGGTAAAGGGATCGGCCGTGATGGCGGAACCGTATTTTTTCACTGCTTCGATGTTGTCGGTGATCAGCTGCGCCGTGATCATGGGACGAACCGCATCGTGCATGAGCACAATATCATCCGAATGACATAAATCCGCGAGGCCATGCAGCGCATTGAGCTTGGATTCCTGCGTGTTTTTTCCGCCCGGTACCACCTTGTACAGCTTGGTGATGCCATATTCCTCGCACATGCGGCGCAGCGCATCCTCCCACCCCGCCACACAGGGCACGATGATATGATCGATAGCGGGATGCCGCTGGAATATTTCCAGAGTATAGATAATGATCGGTTTGCCATATAATTTCAGGAATTGCTTGGGGCAAGAAGCGGATTTCATCCGCTGCCCGGTCCCACCGGCAAATATAATGGCCACATTCATTCCGCAATCTCTCGCTTTCCAAGACATTCAGCCGCTATCCGTTCACCCGCCATTTGGCAAGCCTCTCCCTTTTCATAACTGCCCAGGTTTTCCAGGTGTCTGGTCACTTTGGCAAGATGGCGCTGCTCGTCAAACCGACGAATCTCTTCCGTCAGTTTCTCTCCGCTGGTAGCTACAGGATAAGGCCATTCCTCGATCGGCATATAGAAATCCCGCTCGCTTTCATAGCTTTCAACATCGGTCGCAAACAAAAAGCCAGGCTTGCCCGTCAAAGCAAAATCCCACATGGAAGAGGAATAATCCGTGATCAGGATATCGGCCGCGCAAAGTATCTCCTGCATATCCGGATAATCGGAAACATTGATGCCGATTCCCTCTCCGTTTCCCGCCAGGGCATGATGCATCCGGTAGAAAAAAGCCCATTTCCCGCCAAATCGTTCCTCTGCCGCCTGCAGGCATGCCTCAACATTCAGGCCCTCGTGGTTTTCCCCCCGGGCGTGTTCAAACCTGCCCCGAAACGTGGGGGCAAACAGTATCACCTTTGTGTCTCGTCCGATACCATACCGTTCTTTAACCCGCCGGGCAATAGCCGCCTGTTTTTCTTTCGGCTCAAAAAACAAATCGTTGCGCGGTAAACCGCTGTCAAGAACTTCGCCGGAATACAAAAACGCTTGCCGAATCACCCTTTCCGTGAACAAACGGCTGCTGGATAAATACAACCGCGTGGCCGCCGCCGCCTGTGCAAATTCCTGCCTGTCCCGCCCGGTAATGGCCGGCGTATCCACGCCCGCCATTTTATAAAGGCCTCCGCCATGCCAGGTGGCCACCGTTATCTGTTTTTTTCGAAAAGGCAGATAGGTGGGCATCCCTGCGTTGCTGACAAAGACCTTGGACGTTAATACATAATAGTAGTAGCGCAGCGAATTTTTGGCAGCGACACGAATTCCCCTGGTGTGGCAGGTTTCTTCCGGCACTCCTTCTGTCCAAATGATGTCGAATCGATCGGGATACTTTTTACATAAATATTCTGTCAAATATTTGGGGTTACACGCGTATTGGGAAGTACAAAAATTTGCAAAAAAAATCCTGTTGCTTTTTACCGGAAACAAATAGAAAATTTTTAAAACCTGTCGAAAACCGCCGCGTATCCATACCCGCAGAGGATGTGCCATACCCAGTCATTCCTTTACATTTACCGGTTCTGTTTGGCTTGTGCAAAAATCATCGGTAATTTATTCTTGACAATATAAATACCCCGGCCGCCGAATAAACACAAGCCCGTATGCCGCCCTTTCAGCCAGCCAGCCATCATATGCACCAGTCGGCTGTTTCCCTGTGCATACGGTATTAATTCCCGGAACAATTCTTCCTGATACAAACGCCGGACAAAATCTTTCCTGTCCTTATGGGACATATCCGCCCGCTTATCACAGTTGCGCTGCAGGGCAGAAAAAATATACCGCACATAAATGTCCGCCAAACTGCGCCGGATTGCATCGGTCAGCATATCCCAATATACATACTGCTTGTACAGCATCTCCACCCGCCGGCGGTGCAGCTCATAATACGCCGGCACAAACTTGTTGGTCAGGCTGCCATCCAGGCGCTTTTTATAATGATAGGGTGTACAGGCAAGGATATTAGCCCTCTCAATGTCCATAAAATATTTTACGTTGAACTGAATGTCCTCGATCAGCGTCACCACTTCAAACTGCAGCCCGCTCGCGCGCAGATAGGCAACATCATACATCTTATTCCACGCATAGCCGTACAACGTCTTTTCTTCCAGGTGTATGACTTCCTTCCGCAGCTCCTCACGGTCCTGCAGCAGCATGTCCCGATCATACTTTACCTCTACACTGTGATGCAGGCGATCCTGCGCGTCATAGTACTCCTCAGTAATGCCGAATACCACCACCTGGGCGGGGTTTTTCTCGAGCGATTTCACCACATCCGCAAACAGCGTCGGCTCAACGGTATCATCCGAATCCATAAAAAAAAGATATCGTCCCGTCATGTGCTGCATGCCGGTATTTCGCGCCAGGCTCAATCCGCCGTTTTTCTCTTTGTGAATGACCCGAATACGCCCATCTTCATGCGCCAACCGGTCCGCTATCACCCCGCAATTATCCGGCGAGGCGTCGTCTACCAGCAAAAGCTCAAAATCCGTAAATGTCTGCTCCAGGACGCTGCGCACGGCGGCTTCCAGATGCGCCTCCACACGGTATATCGGCATGACCACACTGATAAAAGGCTGTGACAAGTTTTCTCCCCCTTATCGCTTTGCCTTCAGGGTGGCAAACATTTTGGTGTTGCTGGATTTGACCTTGGAGACGAAACGGCTTTCCAGCATCGTGAGGGTGACGTTATTCCATTTGATAGGCAGCAGGATCACCTTCATCATCGTGGAACGGGGACGCGCCAGCTTGAGACATTTACGCGCATGCTCCCCACTGATGATTTTGGCAATTTCTTTTCGCTTTTCCGCTTTGGATAGGGTACACCGGGGATTGGTCACATTCTCCACGCAACCCACAAGCCTTTCGACATACCGTCGGGCCACCATCTCCATGCTGGCCTCATCCTGTACGCCCCAATAGTTGTACAAGTCCAGCATCCAGCCGTGTTCCTCTTCCCTCTTGTCATACATATTGCTGCGGTAAGCCGCCGTCTCCGACTCGGCGCGCGCGCGCATGAAATGATAATACTGCTTGGAGGTCACGACCACCTTGTCAATATCCCGGATCACGCTGAGAACAAAGGGAAAATCGTCCCAAAAGGTAACGGGGAACCGCAGGCCTTTACTCTCGATGTATTCCCGATTGAACAGCTTGTTCCACGGCGTGTAAAGCAGATTGGTATCGAACAGCTTGTACGCATTGCGGCGAAAGCTCTCCTTATCGTATACGGCGTCGGGCTGCACCTGGTTGAGGGTCAGATATTCCGTGTCGCTGTAATAGGTATCGATATAATAGCCGGATACCACCAGCTGGGCCTGATGCTCCTCCGCCAGATTGTACATATCCTCCAGCATGGTCGGCTCCACCCAGTCGTCGGAATCCATGAAGTAATAATACTTTCCCTTGGCGACGTCCATCGCCATGTTGCGCGCACTGGGGGCGCCTCCATTTTCGCGGTGGAACACCCGGATCCGGCTGTCCTTTGCCGCATATTCGTCGCATATGGCCCCGCTGTTATCCGGCGTCCCGTCGTCCACGATCAGAAACTCATAATCGGTGAGCGTCTGTGCCTGCATGCTCTCAATCGCCTTGCCGACAAATTTTTCCACTTTGTAAACCGGCATAATCACGCTGATCTTTACATTGGCGTCCATACTGTCCGTAACCTCCATGCTCTGTTTCCTTATGCTCCGGCCTCAGCCAAGCTCTTTTGCGCACAAAGCCAGCGCAGAGGCTATGACCTTGTCCATGTCGTAATACCGATATTCCGCCAGGCGGCCGCCGAACAAGTGGCGGGTATCTCCCTGTGCGAGGGCGGCATACTTCTGATAAAGGGCCTGGTTTTTCTCATCGTTGACCGGATAATACGGTTCCATGCCCTTCTGCCAGTCCGCCGGGTATTCCCTGGTAATCACCGTCGTCGGCTGATCCCCAAACTCAAAATGCTTATGCTCGATAATGCGCGTAAAGGGCGTCTCCCGATCGGTGTAATTCACCACGGCCACGCCCTGATAATTGGCCTGATCCAGCACCTGGCTCTCGAAGCGAAGGCTGCGGTATTCCAGCGGCCCGAACCGGTAATCGTAAAAGGCATCGAGCATGCCGGTATACACGACCTTGTCCGCCATCGCATCGAACCCTTCCCGGTCCGTGTCGTAATCGGTGTTCAGCCGCACATCACAGCCCTCCAGCATCTTCTCGACAAGGACGTTGTATCCGCCGATGGGGATCCCCTGGTACCGGTCGTTGAAGTAATTGTTGTCATACGTATACCGCACAGGCAGGCGCTTGATAATAAAAGCCGGAAGCTGCGTGCAGTCACGGCCCCACTGCTTTTCAGTATACCCCTTGATGAGCTTGCTGTAAATATCATACCCCACCAGCCGGATAGCCTGCTCCTCCAGATTGCGGGGCTCATGATCAACGGCCGCCTGCTGCTCGGCAATTTTCTGCCGTGCCTGCTCAGGTGTGATGATCCCCCACATCCGGCTGAAGGTGTTCATGTTGAAGGGCAGATTATAGATTTCCCCTTTATAGTTGGCAATGGGCGAATTGGTGAATCGATTGAACTCCACAAACCCGTTCACATAGTTCCAGATTTTTGCATCGCTGGTGTGAAAGATGTGCGCCCCGTATTTGTGCACATGGATACCGCCGACATCTTCGCAATATACATTTCCGCCGATGTGATCCCGCTTTTCGATCACCAGGCAGCTCTTTCCCTTAGCCGTCGCCTGCTGGGCAAAAACGGCGCCGAACAGGCCAGCCCCCACGATGAGATAATCGTATTGTTTCATACATTCCAGCTCCTTCTCCCCGCAGAAAAGCGCAAAACAGGAAAGCCATCTTTCTGCGGAAAAGTGGCTTTGCCAACTGTTTTTCCCATTCCCGTTCTGTGTACGCCCGCCTATACGATATGCAAGCGGCAGGCTGTCCATCCCGGCATCCCGGCTTTTTTCTTAGCCGGCCCGGAAGGGGGCGTTTTTATATAAACAGTGACATTATAACAGCAATCCGCCCATTTTGCAATGTTTATGATGGCACATTAAGATTTTTTTAATTTTGAAGAAGAAAAAAGCGGGGAATTTCGCCCTGCCGCATTGCGAAAAAAATCGAATAATGGTATACTGAACAAAACCCATACCGGTAGAAAAGAGGCCATTACCATGCAGAACCGCCATCTTATTGATCTTTCCGATTTAACCGTTTCCGAATGGGAAGAGATCCTCTCCCTGGCCGGTGATATACGGGAACGGACGGATGACTATTACGGCTGCTGCCGTGGAAAAATACTGGCCACCCTGTTTTATGAACCATCCACCCGCACGCAGATGTCTTTTCAGACCGCCATGCTTCGTTTGGGCGGCCGTATCATCGGCTTTGACAACCCCGGCAACTCGTCGGTGGCCAAAGGCGAAACCCTCAAAGACACCGTCCGGGTGGTCAGCGGCTATGCGGATATCATCGCCATGCGGCATCCCACGGCCGGCGCAGCCTTGGCCGCCTCTCTGTATTCCCGGGTTCCCATCATCAACGCCGGGGACGGCGGGCATCTGCATCCCACCCAGACGCTGACCGATCTGGTGACCCTGCGCCAAGAAAAGGGTACCCTCTCCCATTTGTGCATCGGCCTGTGCGGCGATTTGAAAAACGGCCGTACGGTGCACTCGCTCATCAAAGCCATGTCCCGCTTTCCCGGCAACTCCTTTGTGCTCATTTCCACCCCGCATCTGGGGATTCCCCAATATATTAAAGACTATTTGTCGGCCGCCGGCTGCCGCTGGCAGGAAATCGATAATCTGGCCCAGGCCATCCCCCTGCTCGACGTGCTGTATATGACCCGCATTCAGCGCGAACGCTTTGACTCGCCGGAGGAGTACGAGCGGCAGAAGGGCGTCTATGTGCTGGACAAGTTCAAGATGAAACGGGCCAAAAAGGATCTTATCGTGCTGCATCCGCTCCCGCGCGTGGATGAAATCACCCAGGAGGTGGATGACGATCCGCGCGCCAAATATTTCGAGCAGACGGAATACGGCCTGTATGCCCGCATGGCACTGATCCTGAAAATGCTGAAAGGGGATAAAAAGCATCTGTCTCCCGTTCCGCACGGCGAGGACGAACTGTGCTCCAATCCCCACTGCATCACCCATGCGGAGCCGTACCTGCCCCGAACCTTCCGAAAGAGCGGTGATATCCTTGTGTGCGACTACTGCGAAGAACGCACCCTCCTGCGCTGAACCGGTCCTGGCCATTCTCGGTTCCCCGCGGGCGGACGGTATGTCCGCCCGGATGCTGCAGGCATTTTTGGACGAGCTGCCGCCGGACTGCGCGAAAACGGTCTTTTCCTGTTACGAACAGCGGCCCGTCCCGTGCGACGACTGCCGGTTCTGCGCCCATACAGAGGGCTGTTCCAAGCGCGATTTAGATGCATTCTATGCGGCGCTGGAAGAGGCGGCCCTGCTTGTTATCGCCACGCCGGTTTACCACTTATCCTTTCCCGCACCGCTCAAGGCGCTCATCGATCGGCTGCAGCGATACTGGTCCGCCCGTTTCATTCTGGGAAAACGCCCGCCCATCGCCCGGGCCAAGCGGCTCGTGCTGCTGACCGTATCCGGTAGCGGAAAAGAAGAGGGCGGGCTGATGCTGGAAAAGCAGCTGGCCCCGCCGCTGACCGTTATCCATGCGGCACAAACGGCCTGCCTGCACGTCACCGGGGCGGATGCCCCGGATTTCGCACTGGAGCCCTATCTGGAACGAACAAGGCAGATCGCCCGCGCGCTGTACCAAGACAAAACGGACGCCTCGGTGTGAGGCGTCCGTTTTGCGGTTTCAGCGTCTAAAGGGGCATAGGCCGAAAAAAAGAATACGACGGAAAATATGCAGAAAAGCCGCTTGTGCAGCGGCTCCTCCTCCACAGCCTTGCCGGCCAGTGTTAGTCGTCCTTGGTAAACTCCAGAATATCGCCGGGCTGACAGTCCAGGGCTTTGCAGATGGCATCCAGCGTGGAGAAGCGGATGGCACGGGCCCGGTTGTTTTTCAGGATCGAAAGATTGGCCAACGTGATCCCCACTTTATCGGAGAGCTCCGTCAGCCCTATCTTCCGCTTGGCCATCATAACATCCAGATTAACCATGATTCCCATCTGTTCACAAACCCTTTTATACCGTAATATAGCCGTATCCGCCGATATCCGCATTAAATGGTCATTTCGTTTTCTTCCTTGTACACGGTGGCCTGACGGAACAGCTCGGCAAAAACAAACAAAATCAGCCCAATGATGGTAAACGCCACAAATACCACCACCATGAAAAACTTGGTCACCACGAAGATAGCGACAAAGTAAAACGCCGCGAGCACAAGACATTCCGCCCCGATAATCCGCAGACGGCGCACCGTATCCCGGCAGAAAGGACGCCCCACATCCACGTTGTGCATCACGCCGCGCGCCTGCCAGAGAATCAGCTCCGCCAGCAGGCCAGAGAACATCAGCACAACCAGATATTTTTCGTACCAGTATCCCGGCTCGCCCGGATTGTGCTGGGTCACCTGGGAGACCGTCCAGGGCAGCGAGATCATCAGCCCGAGCGCCACGACCATCAGCGCGATGAGCGCCGCTTCAATGATGCCGCTCAGGCCGTTTTTCCCCACCAGATTTATTTTGAATTTCCTGCGTTTTTTCTTCATCTCTTCATCGGTTCCTTTCGGACGCGATTTTCTTAACTTTTCTGTTATTATACCGCAAAACGATAAATCGGTCAACGCCCGCGGCTTATCTTCTGAGTTTTTGGAAGCGAGGAACAGCGGGCGAGAAAAATAGGAGACCGGCCCCGATATAATCGTTCTGTATTTCGCGGGCGGTTTGCTGTAAAATGGTTGCAAACCAGCTGCGACTCACTATGAGCATAGGACGGATTGCGATGAATCAAATGCAAATCTATCGGCTCCCCAATGTGAAAGAAAGTCTGCATATCTATGGCCGTACCGGCGAGACGGAGGGTGGCCTTTTCTTTGACCACACCGCCGCCGGCATCGAGTTTACAGCCGTGATCGAAGGGGCGGTTTGCCTTTCCATCGCGCAGAATCATACCACGTATTACACCGTCTGGGTGGACGGTGTCCGCGCCGGCGAACGGCTGACCGCCTCAGGCAAGGCGTTTGAACCGGTCGAGCTGGCGCGGTTCGGCGGGTACGGCGTGCACACCCTCCGTATCCTCCGACAGACCGAGCTGCAGCATTCCATCAGCGTGTTCCGGGAACTTTCCTTCCGCGGCCATCTGCTCGTCCCGCCACGCAAGGCAATGTACATCGAGTTCCTTGGCGACAGCATCACCAGCGGCTACGGCAATCGGATCGCCAGCGGGCAGGACGGGGCAGGCTCGGCGGAGGCGGAGGACGGTACGCAGACGTGGGCCTTTCTCGCCGCTGAACAGCTGAACGCGCTCTGCTCGGTGGTGTCGGACAGCGGCATCGGCGTGGTCAACGGATATGTGCCCCGCACCATGGCGCAGTTTTATGCGGCGCAGTCCTATGCGCGGCCGGCCCTGGGCGCCTTTTCGCCGGAGCGGGTGCCCGACGTCGTTGTCATCAACCTCGGCACCAACGATGAGGGGGTTACGCCGCACAAGGAGATGGCCGTACAGGTCAGGGCGCTGATACAGCAGGTGCGCGGCACCTACCGGACGGCCGTGCCGATCGTATGGGCCTCCGGCATGATGAACGCCGCCTGCCGCCCGGTGGTGGACGAGGTGTTGGCGTGTCTTGGCGGCGAGGCGAACCGCCTGTACAGCCTTCCTCTGCAGGGCGACGCGGCGGGCGGCGGGGGCCACCCGGGCCTGGCGGGGCATGCCGCCAACGCCGACCTCCTTGCCCGCTTTCTCCGCGCCAAGGGGCTGGCGAAGGGATAAAAATTCCCTGCCGGCCCTTCCCCCGCAATTTTGGGGGTGGTTCCTGTATTTCCAGTTGTATCCTACCGATAAATATGTTATGATATATAGGATACCGTGCCCATACAGGCACCTGTTCTCATTGGAATCCTGATACGCCGTTCTTGGAAGCGGCATAAACGACATGAGGTGAAGCAATCAATGGGAGTTCTCAAAGCGTTGTTCGGCGATTACAGCAAACGTGAGGTCAAACGTATACAGCCCCTGTGCAACCGGGTTCTGGAACTCGAAGAGACGTATCGCTCGATGTCCGACGAGGAGCTTAAGGATCAGACGAACAAGCTCAAGGATCGCCTGGCATTCGGCGAGACACTTGACGATATTCTGCCCGAGGCGTTCGCCACCTGCCGCGAAGCGGCGGATCGCGTGCTCGGCATGCGCCACTTTCCCGTGCAGATCATCGGCGGCATTATCCTGCACCAGGGCCGCATTGCCGAGATGCGCACCGGTGAAGGTAAAACGCTGGTGGCGACCCTGCCCGCCTACCTGAACGCCCTGTCGGGCAAGGGCGTGCACATCGTCACGGTCAACGATTACCTGGCACGCCGCGACAGCGAATGGATGGGCAAGGTATACCGCTACCTCGGCCTGAAGGTGGGGCTGGTGGTGCACGGACTGGACAATGCCGCCCGCCGGGCGGCCTATGCCGCGGACATCACCTACGGCACCAACAACGAGTTTGGCTTTGACTATCTGCGTGACAACATGGTCATCTATAAGGAAAACAAGGTGC
>CABSLQ010000044.1 GCA_902478605.1 uncultured Oscillospiraceae bacterium | reverse complement strand
AGGCAGCAGCTATCGCCCGCTTTGGTACTGCAGTCTTAAATAATACGGAGGTGCGCTATGATTAATGCACTGATTCAAAACGGAGATCAAACAGCCGTCCTGAAACTTCCCGATGATCCCTTCACCCTACAGTATGACCTGTCGCAGATCGGCGTCCGCATCCGCTTGCGTGACATTCCCATTAAAGACGATGAGGACAGTGCCATTCAAGTAAAGCTCTTTACCGATTCGGATATAGGCAATAACTTGGCGGTGCTGTTCAAGCCGTCTCATTCATTGGAGGACGCTAACCTGTGCGCGTATATGGTGGAAAACGCCAGACCGGAAATTTCTGAAGAACTCGAACAGCATATAGTTCATGGTCAGTATTACTCCCCGCAGGCATTAATGGCAGACATCAAAGCCATGACCGAGGGATTAATTGGTGTAACTGTTAACTATTACTGTCCCCTCCAAATTCACATGACCGATGAAGAATACGGAGATTGCTTTGAGGTAGACAACGGTTACGGCATTGCCAATGAGGATGCAATCCGTGAACTTGTAAAGCGCGAACAGGATCGTGACCTTCACAATATGGCTGACTATTTTGACGGCAGCGCAGGTGCAAAAGCCAAGCTCGTCTCTGCTGTTTGGGATGTGCAGGAAGTCGGCGGCGAACTGTACGGTGTAATCCGCACCGGGCTTCGGGAACCCTTTTCCCCCGAAGAAGAAAAAGAATGGATCGATGAGCTGACCGGTCAGGCGGCGGATGGCTTTGGAGAAGGTCTGGAACAGCGTGGAATCAAAACCGATGACGGAGATATTTATGTATCCTTCTGGCATAGCGGCAATGATTACTTCATGGAAAACGAAACGGATTTCCGGCAGCGAATGTCTGAAAATCATAGCTTTGAAGAACAGCAGTTAGGGGGAATGTGAGATATGACTGTAGAAGAAAAATATCCGCTGCTGATCGGGCACTCGCTTGCAGGACGAACACGATTGCACAATATTCAGGAAGTTGCAAACTTTATCTGTACACACGGACAATACGGTGATCTTGTGATTACAGAAAGGGACGGTACTCCTTTTCTCAATACCTTCGGTATCTACATTGATAAAATTTCAGATATGGAATACCGGGAAAAGCTGCTCAAGGTGTTGATCCCGATGCAGATGGAAATTGACGGCACAAATGATATTGATAAAACAAATGAAACGGAGGAACAGAATATGAACAAATTTGAAGCAGAACGGCGCTTTGCACAGCGTATGAAGGACAACTATCCGCCCGGCACACGCATCATGCTTTTACAGATGAGCGATGATCCCCGCCCCATCGAGCCGAACACAAGAGGTACGGTCGCAGTTGTCGATGATATGGGGACGCTGCACTGTCATTTTGATAACGGCAGACAGCTTGGCATCGTCTCCGGCGAGGACAGTTTCCGCAGGCTCACCGATCAGGAACTTGCAGAAGAAAAGGACAGTCAGAAAAGACAATTGACAGAAATGTCAGAGGATGAGTTATACGAAAGGGATATCTTAAGGTTTGACAGCTTTGATGATTTTTTTGATTTCATCTACGATGAAAACACCGACAAAGCTGATATAATCAACGATATGTCCCAACAGATGAAAAGGCAGATTGTTTCAGAGAATTACGGTGAACGGTTTATTGAAGCAGACGGCGCGTATTATTACAATTCCGAATGCTTCACACAGATGGCGTTGCCGCAGAGTGACAAAGAAGATAACGCTCCCGTTTTCGGAATGTGAGGTGCAGCGGAAAATAAATAGGAAACGGTCGGATTCGCTATGGCAATCCGATTTTTTGATATGTTTGCAGGGATCGGCGGTTTCCGCTCAGGACTGGAAGCGGTCGGCGGCTACAAATGTATCGGTCACTGCGAGATAGATAAATATGCAAATCAGGCATATAACGCTATCTACAATCCAAAAGGAGAACTGTATTTTGAAGACGCAAAAACCATCAACCCAAATGACCTGCCCGACATCGATCTCATCTGTGCGGGCTTTCCATGCCAAAGCTTCTCGGTTGCCGGAAAACGGCTCGGATTTGCAGACGATACAAGAGGAACTCTCTTCTTTGAGGTTGCCCGAATCGCTGAGGCGAAACGGCCTGCATATCTTCTCCTGGAAAATGTCCCCGGTTTGTTATCGCATGACGGCGGCAGGACGCTTACTACCATCTTCTCCACGCTTACTGAGCGGGGGTATGATCTCGAATGGTGTGTGCATAACAGCGCCCATTTCGGAGTCCCGCAGCAGCGAAGGCGGCTGTATATTGTCGCAGGTCTTAGAGGACGAGGTACCGGAGAAATATTTCCTCTCACCTGCGGCAATGCGGAAAATCTTAAAGAACTTATCCCAGGTCCGCAAGGATCGAGAGTCTATGAAACAGACGGAGTAGCCTGCACACAGTGTGCAGGCAGCGGAGGCTGGGGCGGCAAAACAGGATTGTATTTTATCGATATGAATCCCGATCCCATCATTACCGATACCGCCCGATGCATTACGGCAAGGCAGGACAGCGGAGTCAGCAACCACAGAGGCGAACACTCTGCCGTTCTTGTGACCGATGAGCCGAGAGCGATCCTTACACCCGACAGGGAAAAAGTCAGGCAGCAGGGGCGCAGAGTAAAAGAACCCAACGAGCCGATGTTCACCATCACGGCACAGGATCGGCACGGCGTATGGCACAAAGGCAGAATCCGAAAGCTCATGCCGATTGAATGTTGGCGCCTGCAGGGCTTCACCGATGAACAATTTAATAAGGCGGCCGCAACAGGTCTCTCGGACGGTCGGCTATACAAAATGGCGGGCAACGCAGTTAGCGTTCCCGTCATTTCTGCTATCGGGCAGAAAATCAAAGAAATTTACCATGAACAGGAGAAGTAATAAATGCCGAATCATGTTGTAAACCATATATCGCTTCAAGGCGATCCTGAAAAAATCCGGTCAATGCTGGAAACAATCAAATCCGATGAACATGGTATCGGATCGGTGGATTTTAACAAGATCATTCCTATGTCAAAAAGTCTCGATATTGAGGCAAGCAGCCGAACTGACCGAGGACTGAAAGTCTATCGGGATTTTATCGATGTGTATACACTCGCCGGAACCATGAATATGGATAAGCTGCGAAACATTCCTGTGGAAAGCGAAGAAATCTTCCTGCGCCAGCGGACAGATATCAGGCGTGACGAATGGGAGCTTGGCAAAGCCGCATGGCGCAATATCCGTGACTTCGGCGCGCCGACATGGTACGATTGGTGCATCTCGAATAGGGGAACCAAATGGAATGCCTATGGATATAGTGAGGATATGGGTTCGTATAACGGCAACATCTGCTACTGCATCGAACCCGGTGTTCATCTGAAAACGGGTGATCGTTTCACTAAAAAAGGTGAAAACTTTTGGGATAATTACCCCTCGTCCTACAACAAAACCATTTCTCCCGATGATATAAAACTGTTTATTGGCAGAATCATGCAATATGGCTACACGGGGACGATTTCGACCTCTTGGCGTTCGCAAAATGAGGGCGGCGACAAGCTGGCTCACGCTGTCGCCACGCAGCTTTTAATTTGGGAAACCGTGGTTGGCGAGCGTGACGCAGACTTTAATAAGGTCAGCACCGGCGGCAAAGACGCTATTCTCGATCAGATCAGCCCAAACCATCCTTTACACAGTAAGATTATGAGCTACTACAATTCCATTGCGGCAAGCGTGCAGACCCATTCCAAAGTGCCGAGCTTCTTCTCCAAATCCACAGGTAAAGCGCAGAATATTGAACTGGAATGGGACGGCGAAAAATACACCGCTACGCTCACCGACAAAAACAATGTGCTCTCCGACTATTCGTTCTCCGCAAGCGTTTCGGGTATTCATTTTTCCGTAAACGGCAATAAGCTGACGATCACCGCCGACAAAGCGCCGAGCAGTACCGTCACGATTACCGCAGAAAAGAAAAATTCGCAAAGGCGCGGTGTCATCACTTGGACGGACGGTGTTTACGGCCCGAACGGAGAACTGCAGGATACCGTCACCTACGCACAGGAGGTCAACGATCCTGTAAAAGGTTATCTCAATATCAAGGTATCCTATGGCTCGGCAAAAATCGTAAAAACCTCCGAGGACGGCAAGGTTGACGGGATTCCTTTCCGCATTCAAGGCAATGGCATAGATGAAACTGTTAAGACGGCAAACGGCGGCCAGATTCAGGTGGATAATCTCAATCCGGGAATTTATACCGTAACCGAACAGACGGAAAAGAAATATGAACCTCAGGAGAGCCGCAGAGTAACTGTGGTATCCGGGCAGACGGCAACCGTAACATTCAACAACGTTCTCAAACGCGGCGACCTCAAGGTGATCAAGACCTCCGAGGACAACATGGTTGAGGGTGTAAAATTTCATCTTTACGGCACCTCCATTTCCGGTCTTGCAGTAGATGAATATGCTGTGACCGATGCATCAGGTACGGCGATCTTCAAAGATGTACTCATTTCAGGCAGCACACCGTATATTCTCGAAGAGGTGGATACCGATATCAAATATGTCGTGCCTCCCGAACAGACAGCAGCCATCGAGTGGAATAAGGTAACCGACAAGAGTTTCCACAATATCCTCAAAAAATGGAGTCTTACCGTCACCAAATCCGACAGTGAAAAAGGACTGCCGCAGGGCGATGCTTCTCTCGCTGGAGCAAAATACGGTGTATTCAACGGCGAGCAGCTCATGGATGTGTACGAAACCGACCGCAGCGGACAGTTCACCACAAAATCCTATGTCTGCGGAAATGATTGGAGTCTGCGCGAGATCGAGCCAAGCGAGGGGTATCTGCTCACATGATGTTCTTCAGCATTTTGATGATGGTGGTATTGGCGAAGTTGGTTCCCTTTCGATTGAGATAGCCGTTGTTATATAACCACCGGGACAACCGCTGTGCGCCGAACCCCTCATAGACATATTTTTCAAAGATGATGCGCACCACCGCAGCTTCATCCGGGTCAACCAGAATCTCGTTGACTTCGTGATTCTTTTTATTGAAGCGCCCCTGCTTTTCCAGGCGGTATCCATAGGGGACGATCCCGCCCCGGAACCTCCCCTCCTGCACGATTTGCGAAAGGCGTGTCTTTGTTCGGGCAGAGGTTTTGAGGCTCTCGCCGGAGGCCTGCCAGTAACGGATATAGTTCAGCAGTTTGTCGATATCTGAAAGCAGATAATGCTCGTCGGTGCTGTACTCCTTGGCGTAAACCTTGCAGTCCACCGGCAGGTCGGCAGAAAAGACGATTTTCCCGGCCTCGTTGCAGGCAGCCAGTTCCAGCAGGCCGTCCGCCGGAATGACGCTCCCATCCGCCGCTGTCATGGTTTCTCTGGCATACAGCCCCCACACGACATTCTGGATTTCGCCGTTCATGCCGATCCCGAAAACCTCGTCCTGCTCCAACGCTTTTTGCAGGCGGATTTCTACCTGCTGGCGCTCGTTGGTAAAGGAAACGTCCGCCGTGGTTAATTCCACATTCTGGCCCGCGTAGCTCAATGTGATTGTCACCAGCTCCGGGTTGAGGGTCATGCCGTAGGGTGCTTTTCGCTCATACACCTGAAAGGTGGAGAGATACAGCGGCACGCTGGTGGCGCTCCCGTCCGGCCCGGTGATAAGGGTCGATACTGTCTGGCCCGCACTGTAACGCAGCACACCGCCGGAATAGACATCTTCCGTGGCGACAATATCATACTTGGCCCCTGCCAGCCCTTTGGTGGAATATACCGGCTGATACAACAGCGGTGCGCCCTCGCTGCCTCCCGTGGTGGCAACGCTGGAAAACACCTCGCCGTCCTTGCGGATGGTGATGGTGCCCTTTTGCGGCATATTTTCCTTTTCCACCCGGATCACCGTCACGCCGTCCACTTCTTCGGCGCTCTCCGGCAATATATCAAAATAGACCGGGGTGGGATCTAATACATACGGCTCCACGGCCTGCACCTCAACCGCCGAATAGCCCTCGCCGTAGGGCAGCGGCTCCGGGGTGATAAGGCAGCCGTTGGAATCGGTATAAAAGGTGTCGATTTCCACAACCTCCGGGTAGGTGAGCGTCATGGTGATTTTTTCACCCTGCGGGTCGTAAAGCTGGTAGCCATGCCCGGCCAGCGGCACCGTGTTCCCGGTTTCCTTGTCCAGCTTGACAATCATAATGCGGCTTTCAAAGTTGGCGTTGTTCAGCAGGAACCGGTACACCTTACCGTTTTCGGAAATGAAGATGTCCATGTCGTCGATCATTTCCCGGCCCGGCCAGCCCTTGGTTTGGTGCAGCCGATACCACCCAAAAGGTAAAGGCTTGCTCTCGGCAAAGCCGTACTCGTCGCAGGTCAAAATATCCCGTTCGGTTTCTTTGGCATTTTCATACGAGCCAGCGGAGCGCAGGAAAAGCTCAAATTCCGCCCCTTCCTCCGGGGTGTCAATGCCGGTGGAGCCGTCGTCCGTGTGCTTGATGATTGCCACTCGGCCTTTGACGATCTGCTCGCCAACGTCCAGCGCAAGCTCGTTGTATTCCAGCTCGTACTCCTTCGCCTCTGCGCCCACAGGATAGACCTCCGGGTTGAGCTGGTAGCCGGTGGACGGCTCCAGCTCCCGCACCGTCCAGCCGTCGCCGCAGGCGTACCATTTTGTTGTAAATTCTCCCTTCGGCCCGGTCAGATAGGTGTCTACAAGCTGCCCGTCTTTGTATACGCCGTATTTGGCGTTTTTCAGTGTGGCGTCACCCTGCGCCGTGCCGGTTTCGTTGTCCGATTTTACAATCGTCGCCCGCCACTTTTTCAGGACGTTATCAAAAGATTTATTCGTGACCTTGTTCCACTCCACAGCGGCCTGCTGCGGGTCGGGAATCACATATTTGTCCTCAACGCCGATTTCCTCCAGCGTGTAGGGGGTATTCCCGGAAATGAGAACATCCTCAAACCGGGCCACGCCGCTGCTGTCCGTGGTGGCATACTCGTCTACCGGCAGCCCGGACAGGCTGGTGCCGTACAGGTGGAAAGTCTTGTCCTCCACAAAGCCGTCCTCTGCGGTCTTGGTAACAACCAAATCCCCGCGCTTGAGCTTGTTGTCAAAAGTTATGGTTGTCGTTTGGCCGGATACCACCGTGACGCGCTTGGTGGCCTGCGGCTCGTACTTGTTTTCCGTCAGTTCCGTAACCTCGTAAATGCCCGGAACCACGTTTTCCAAAGGGAACGTCCCGTCCGCCAGTGTCCGCACCGTTTTGTTGATACCGTTCCCGGAAATCTGAAAGGGCACGTCCCCAATCTGCCCGTCCTCGCTGTGCTTGATGATTTTCAGGTTTCCGGCCGGGGCCTTCACCTTGAAATACGACGGCACCGGGTCATTGTCAGCCGGTACGCCGGATACCATATCCTGATTTTCTTCCTCCCGGCCCGGCACGCTCCAAATGAGAAAGCCGGTGGTGTGGTTGGTTGAAGGCATACGGCGGTTCAATTTAATGGTGGCCGAATCGGTGATGGGCTGGTCGGAAGATACCGTCAGGGTATTGCCGCTGATTTTCACCGATACACCGCCGCTGGACGAAACATAGTATTTATCAAGAACCTTGTTTTTGTCGGTGAGGGTCAGGGTGTACCTGCCGCCGGCATAGGATAGTTCATAGGTTTTCGCTGTCCCCGGCATATCGCTGGTAAAATCAGGGCGGGTGTAATGGGACGCCATATCCGCCAAAATTTTATCGTAATACGCTTTGAGGTATTTGTTCCGGCAGTATTGCTCGGTCATGGTGCCGCTGTACCCGGACATGGGATAGGATTTGTCGTTTAATTCTGTGGGAGACGTGCGGAATCCCAGCGTAATCTGCCAGACAATGAGCTGGCTGGCGCTGTAACAGGCGTTGGCGTCCTTGCTCGTCAATACGTCTGTACGGTTGGGGTATCCGTAGGCCAGCGCAAGGGCAAGCAGGTCTTTTTGCTCGTCGGACAGCATTTCATATTTGTTGCCGTGCGACAGGTCGGACGATCCGGCATAGCTGCCGCTGTCCGGCAGGGGAACGCCATGCTCGATACAATAGCAATAGACATAATCCTCGCCATACGTCCATGTGCTGTTGTTGCCCGTCAACCCTTTCCGTTTGGCCGTGTAGTCGTGCATGTTCCGGTACAGGGGAGCGACTGCGCCGCCGAATGGGTTATCCTCATCCCGAATGCCATAGGCGGCGGAAAAGGTATTGCCATCTTCGTCGGTTAGGGTGTAGTCCCAGCTTACCTCGCAGTTTGATAAATCCATTGTCACGTCCGCCGCCGATACGCCGACAGGGAGCAGGGTACTCAACAGCAGGACAATAGCCATGACCGCGCTGCCTATGCGTGTTGTTTTTTTCATATATTTCCGTTTCCTTTCTGTATGAAAATACCGCCTGCTTTTCACAGGCGGCTGTGTACTTCGGGCCAATTTGGCCCGAAGTACACGCCGTTTTGTTCTTGCGGTGTCACGCTCTTATCTTCAAAACCGGGGCAGTTGGATTGTTTACCAGTCCCGCCCAGATTTCGCGGCCGGGAAGCCCTGAAAATACAGGCTTCTTCCGGTTAAGTTCGTGACGGGCTGCCCGCCTTTCGGAGCCGCCGTCTTTGCTGCCGCAGACGGGCAGCCGCGCGGCTTCCTTTGATCCGGCAAGCCTCCGAGCAGTATACCTGGCTTGTTACCGGAAGATATGCCCCGCCGCAGACCGGGCAAACCTTATAGGCCGGGCCGCCGCTTTGTCCCAGCAGGGCGGCCTCCAGTACCGGGTCGAGGGGAAGAACCGCCTCCCAGAAATACCGACAGTATCCGCCTGTCCACCATTTGCCCAGCATATAGCAGGGGCCGTCCAGCGGCAGGCAGCCATATTCCGCGTCATAGTTCGCACACCGTTTTACCAGCCTGCGGATGGCCGTCCGTTCGGCGCGGGTCAGCTCGCGGGCCGGTTTTTTGTCATGTGCCATTCCCGGACTTCGGGCCAAGTTGGCCCGAAGTTGCTCCCTCCTTTGCCGGGGGTTTTATTCTGCGGCGGCACAATCCCACACAGGCCATCCCCCGCCAGATGGTGCAGCCCCGGCAGGGGGAATCCGGCGGCGGGACGGCGGCCGGCTCCCGGTAACCGGGCGGCCGCTGCTTCATCATCTTTTCAAAAGGGCTGTCGGTAAAGTTATACATGGTCATCCTCCTGTTCGTCGTCCCAGGGCGGCAGATCCGCTTCCGGCTCGTCGGAAATATCCTCCTCGTATTCTTCCTGACTGCTCTGACTGCCGCGCTTTTTGCGGAATACCTTGAAGTACAGGGCCGCGCCGCCGCCGATGACCACAACCGCCCCTACCAGTATCATGCTGAACAGGCCGCTGCTGCTCTCCGTCTGTCCGGCTGCTTCTTCGCCCGACGGCTCGGAAACCGGAGTGTCCCCGGCTTCTTCATCGGGGGTGCTTTCTGTCCCGGCTGTCACCGTTCCGCCCGCCTGCTCAATCAGGGCCAGCAAATCCTTTTCCGCCACCGCATCCAGAAAATACACGTTTTCTGTCTGCTGGGTAAAGTCGATAATCAGGTAAAAGGTGTTTCCCGCCGGGGTCTGGACGGTGTAAAACTTGCGCCCGTCCTCGTCGGTATATACCTCTTTTACCGTGCCCGTGCCAGACGGCAAACCGGCCTCGGCCGGTGCGGAGCTTTCCGGCGCGGAGCTTGCCGATCCCGCAGGAGCTTCCTCCGCATGGACGGCGGTGGAACACAGGCAAACGGCCATGAAAAAAGCGGCGCACAGCGCCGCCAGTCGTTTCGGTTTTCTCATTCTTTGGTTGCCTCCTTATCAGTTGTTTCGGACTTCGGGACAACTTGACCCGAAGTAGTATGGGCGGCCCGGAGCATGGCGGCCAGATCGGCAAGGGAAATATCCATGCCCCGCACCGTTTCCACAATCTCGGTGTTTTCCAGTTCGGTTTTCTGTCTTTCCAGTTCCCGCAGCCGGGCTTGCAGTTCACCGATTTTGCCTTTGGTTTTGTCTATGTCTTTGCAGACTCGTTCAATTTTTGGGTTCAAGCCGATACCTCCTTATTGATATTCTGCTGGAATTGTTTAAGCTGTTCGGGTGAAAGCTGTTCCGCCGCCGCTTCGGAAAAAGGGATGACGGTCAGCGTAATTTCAAAAACACGGACTTGTCTGGTCGTAACCTTGCCGTCCTCGTCCACCGTTTCCCGCGTTTCCGTTATCTCTTCGCCCGCAAGCTGGTACTGCTTATCAAAAACTGCCTGCAAGGTGCTGTTCAGTTCCTCCTCCGAAAGCTCACCGAACACGGACACGAACGCCAGCAGCTCGGTGGGGTCGTGCCCGATTGAGCCAAGCTCCCGCCGGTACTCGTCAAAGCCGGGGTTGTCGGCTTCCAGCTTGTCGATGGAAACCATAAGCTCCTGCTCCATATTCGTATAAATGGCGTCGGCGCTTCCGGCAGCCCCGGCCACACCGCCCGCGCCTCCGCCGCCGATGGACGCTACCAGCCCCATGCAGGCTTGCAGCGTGACGATCAGCAGCAGGACAAGTCCCATCGCCAGCAGGGCCAGCGGCCGCATGGTAAAAAAGCGCACCACCGATACCGCGATCCGTTCGGTTGTCACCGCCGTTTTCTTGGCTGCCTGTGCGCCGCGTTTAGCGGTACTGCGGACCTGCTTCTGCACCTGCCGCTTGACCCGCTGCTTTTGCCCCAAGCGGGATAGGATAGATTTCTTCAGTTCCGGGTTTTCCTGTACCAGCTTGCGAAATTGCAGGTCGGCTTTGGCCCTGATGTCCCGCTTTTCCCACTTGCGGACATTCCGGGCCGGGCGGGTGCGCCGCCGCTGCTTGATAAACCGGGACGTGCCCCGCAGCGCGGACTCCCCGGCCAGTTCCGTCCGATGAGCGGCCTCTATCCCGACGTTTTCCTGCTCTGCCTGATAGATCTTCCCGTGGACAGCCCGCCACGCCTGCGCCTGTACCGTTTGCCGCGTTGCTTTGACCGGGCCGGGCTTCTTGGGCTGCCTCTGCTTTGCCTGTTTCTGTTTGGCCGCCTCCAGCTTGACGCCCGTGCGTTCGGCACGGTAGGCCGATTTCTTATCCCTGCGGGCGGCAAAGCCGGAGGAATCCGCCCCCTGGTGCAACCGCTCGGACGGCTGGGGAATGTTGCTGGTTTCCCGAAACTTGGAATTTTGTTTTGGCTGTGGCTGGCCTTGTTCATTGACTTCGGGCCAATTTGGCCCGAAGTCATCAGCCTGTGGCTGGCGTTTTCCGTCACGCATGTTTCACATCCTTTGCCATGTCCTCCGGACGGGTCGTCAGCAGGTCATAGATTTCCCCCGGTGGGAAGCGGTCTACAAAGGGAATGGTGGTGCTGCCGTAAAACAGCAGGCCCTCGCCGGGGTGGCTGTGGGAGATATAGGAAAGCTGGTATTCGGAAATGCCGAGCTGCCGGGCTAAGATCGCCCGGTCGCCCGCCGCCTGTGCCAGCAGGATCATGAAGTCGGAATTTTCCAGAATGTTCTCGATCTCCCGGCTGGACAGCAAATCCTTGACGTTTTGCGTCAAAGCGGACGGCACACAAAACAGTTTGCGGAGCATCTTCCACACCCGGACGAAATAGGACGCGCTCAAAGCGTCCTGCAAGAGAATGTGGAACTCGTCGAAGTAGCACCATGTCGCCCGGCCCTCCGCAAAGTTCCGGCCCACCGCCTGCGTCACCAGCTCGTTGACAATGTGCATGGCGATCTTCCGCAGGTTTTCGCCCATGCCTTTGAGTACCACGCATACCACCCGGCTGTTGTCCACGTTGACGTTGGTAGGATGATTAAACAGGTTCAGGCTGCCGGTGCAGTACAGCTCCAGCGCCGTGGCAATCCGCCGGGCCTCCGGCTCCGGCTGCTCGCACAGCACCGCATACAGGTCTTGGAGCAGGGGCATTTTCCCATCCCCGATCCCCAGCGCAAGCTCCCGGTACACCAGCCGCACACAGCGGTCAACCACCGTTTTTTCGATGGGCTGCAATCCCTCCTTGCCGCCGAGTATCAGCTCGCACAGGGACAGCAGAAAGTCCGCTTTCATGGATAGGGCGCTTTCAGCGTCGGCCGTATCCAGTTGAATATCCATCGGATTGATATAGTGCCGCAGGGGATTGTCCGGCGAAATGGTCAGCACCTGCCCGCCCAGCCGTTCCACCAGCGGCGCATATTCGCCCATCGGGTCTACGACGATAATACGGTCTTGGGTGGTAAGGAACACGTTGATGAGTTCCCGCTTGGCGGCAAAGGATTTGCCGCTGCCCGTGGATCCGAGATACAGGCCGTTGGCCGATTTCAGTTTTTTGCGGTCAGCCATGATGACGTTGCTCGATAGGGCGTTCATGCCGTAGTACAGCGCCTCGCCGCCCATCCGCAGCTCGCGGGTCATAAAGGGGACGAAAATCGCCGTGCTGCTGGTCGTCATGCCCCGCTGGATTTCTATGCCGTTGTACCCCAGCGGCAGGCTGCTCATGTAGCCCTGCTCCTGCTGGAAATCCAGCCGCTTCAAAAGGCAGTTGTGCTTCTGCATAATCCCCGCAACCGTAAACAGGTCGTTTTCCAACTGCTGCTTGGTGGAGGCAAGGTTGACGACAAGAAAGGTCAGCAAAAACATCCGCTCGTTTCGGCTCTGCAGGTCGGTCAGCAGCGCCGCCGCGTCCTTGGAAAAGGTCACGAGGTCGGGCGGCAGAATGTCCCAGTCGTAGCCCGATTTGCTCGCCCGCTTTTGCTCGTCCATTTTCATCCGGTCAATGTCGGTCAGCTTGGTTTTCACCATTTTGATCGCCTTGGCCTGATCCACCGCCCGGACGTGCATGGTAACGGTCATTTCCGCGTCGGTTTCCAGCAGTTCCCGTAGCAGCTTGTCGGACAGCTCGGAGGCCATGATCTGCACATACGAAGCCGCGCCCCACATGGCTCCCACACGGAAAAACCGGCTCTGACGAAAATCAAAGCCGGTGGGGGCGATATAGTCCTTGGTGCTCATGCCGGCTTGGGGGATCAGCTTCCAGTCAAAATAAAACGGCTCCCGCCCGGACGGATGAAGCTGGCTGTGCAGCACCTCCAGCCGTTCCCGCCCGTCCAGCGGGCGGGCTTCTGCGCCCAGCCGCTTGAAATTCCCCATGATGTCCGCCTCAATCCGTTCCAGCCTCCGGCGGGCGGCGGTAAGGTCGTCCGCCTCCACGCCGAAGGTCAGGTATTTGGAACGGACAAGGCCGTTGTTGCTTTTGGCAATCTGATTTTTCAGCATGGACGTAAACTCCGCCCGTATGCTGTCGTACTCGTCCTGCCGTATGGGGATATTGACGGTATAGCGGTTTTCCGGCCGGGTGCGGTGGTTGATAAAGGAAAGCTGGAACGGCAGGGCGTTGTCAAAGTAATTGAGAAACGCGCAATAGCCGTCAAAGATGGCGGCCTGATCGTCCGCCGACGCCACCGCATAATTGATGTCCTCATAACACAGGGTTTTGGTATAGGTGTTGTCGTTTATCCGGCACACGCCGTCCCGCAGCATTTCCCGGTACGGGATGGTCTGCTGGGCGGTCTGCGGGCCGCGCCGCTTTTTAGCGGCGGCCCGTTTTGCCGGGCGTTTTCTTTGTTTTGTGTCGCGCAAGCTGTGCATCCTCCTTTCGGACGTTCATCAGATAGGCGTAAAAGTTTTCGGTTTTGTAGGGACGCGTCCGGGGCCACAGAATCCGGGAACGGACAATGTTCCGCAGCACCTTTTCAAAGGGCAGCCCGTCGCGCTCGTACATGGCGAAGAAAAAGCACGGGAGCATGAGCGCAATCATCAGCAGCATGGCCGCCGTGTTCCCAATCACTGAACGGGTGAGCAGGTAGGTGGGAATCCCGATGAGCGCCGCGCCGCCGAAACAAACAAGCTGGCGCTTGGTTAAGTTGAACGCCAGCTTGCTTTTGATTTTGGTTAGGTCGTTGGGTACGCTGACATAGGCCAAATGGGTATGCCTCCTTTCACTTCGGGCCAAGTTGGCCCGAAGTTGTAAATTTTGTGTTGCATAGTTTACTTTTTCCGGCTTTTCGGGTATACTGATAACAGGAGATAAAGAAATCTTTAGATTCCAAGAATAGAAAGGGTGAGTACCATGAATTTAGCCAAAATCTCCTCCAATGGTCAGATCACCGTGCCGGTGGAAATTCGCCGGGCGCTGGGGTTGAAATCGGGCGATAAAATCCTGTTCTTTGAGAAGCCCGACGGCGAGGTTGTCATCACCAACGCCTCCACAAACGCCATCCGCAAGGCCCAGCGCGCTTTTGAAGGGGCGGCCGACAGCATGGGCATCAAAAACGAGGACGACGTGCAGGCGCTGATCGACGAGGTGCGGTACGGAAAGGGACAGTAATATGCGGATTTTAATTGATACCAACATCTTGATTTCCGCGCTGCTTTTTCCGAAATCCACACCGGCCCGTGCGCTGCTGCTGGCAGCCCAGCGCCACCAGCTTGTGCTGTGTGACCGCAACGTGGCCGAGCTGCGCGAAGTCCTCAACCGCAAAGCGCCCCGGCTCCTTTCGGACGCTGAAGTGCTGCTGGCGGAATTGTCCTATGAGCTGATCCCCGCTGTGGAACACGCCGAAAAGCTGATCCGCGACGCCAAAGACCAGCCCATTCTCAATGCGGCCATCGTGGCCGATGTAGACGTTATCTTAACCGGCGACAAGGATTTTTTGAGCTTGGAGCTGGAACGTCCCCGGTGCCTGACCGCCGCACAGTTTTTGACCGAAGAAGCGGAGCCGTAACGGCCCCGCTTCCTTTTTCTCGGTTTACGTCCACTTCGGGCCAAGTTGGCCCGAAGTCATAGTGATATAGTGGAATGGACTTCGTTGCCCCACACGTCCCACCCGGGCGGGGCTTGCCGGGCGAACAGTTCCACACGGGGCAGGTCGCCCATCAGCCGCACAATCCGGTCGCGGGTTTCGTCCGGCTTTTTGCTGTGTTCCTCGCGGGGAGCAACAATCAACTGTGACACGTCAGCCGCCTTGCGTTTCGGGTTCCCTTTGGTAGCCAGCAGGCAGATTTCCGCGTTTGCCCGCGTCCAGTTCCCCATACCGAAAAACCAGCCGGGAGATTTTGGATTTCGTTTGACCCAGCAGAACGCCACCGTTTTGTAGGTAAAGCCCCATGCCCGGATTACATCAAAAACCTCATTCAAAACCGGGAACGTCACCCACAAAAACAGAGTACAGTCCGGCGCGGCCAGCTCCCGTACCGGCAAAGCGCAGATTTCCGGGGTCGTCATCAGGGAATAATGCCGTCTTGCGCTGCCGTTCCCGCCCTGGCGGTAATGCCACGGGGGATCCGCGTAAATGATATTGAATTGTTTATCTACTATGTTTCCTTCCTCCTTAATGCTCCGGGCCTCGGCTGGGGGCGGAAGCGCCCAGCCGGGCCGCCCGTTCCTGCCCCGCCTGCCGTGCCCGCCAGTAGTCTGGGTGGTATTGACGCAGGGTGCTGTTGATGTTTTCCTCGAACGCCGCCTTGTCTCTGACCCGTTCGGGGATTTCCCACAGTTTCTTGTCCAGCAGCTCCCGGAGTACAATGCTTTCCTCGCTGTCCTCCTCAAAGCACAGCCAGCCGTTTTGCCGCATCCCGCATTTTCGGGCGGCGGACGACAGGATGGGAATCATATCCGGGGTCACCATTGTCCCGCCGTGGCCGGCGGTGGACACCAAATATATGCCGGGGCAAAGGGGATCGCAGACCTGCACTTTGCCCCACGGCGACCATTCAGGTTGTGTAAACACAAAAGTCCTCCCTTCGTACTTCGGGCCAAGTTGGCCCGAAGTTGGATTTCAGCTTGCCAGCACTTCCGCGATACCGGACAGAATGTACTCGGCGCAGGGGAGCGCAACCGCATTCCCAAGCGCCCTGTACCGGCTGGAAGATTTGATTTCCTCACCGTCTGCGCCGTATTTTGTCCAGCCTTCCGGCAGCCCCATCATCCGCTCGCTCTCCAATTCGGTGGGGAAGCGGATACAGCCGCCCGCCGGGTTGTCCTCATACCAAAAGGCAAAGGGGTTGACGCCGCTGGCTAAAAGAGTGGGAAAAGGGTCAGTTGGAAATCCGAAGCTGTTTCGGAACAGGACGGATTTTCCCCACTTGGCGGCTGTCCGCATCCGGAATAGCTGAAAGGGTCGGACGATGGGTATGCGCCCCCTTGTTTCAATAAAAGGGCCTCGATTTCCTGCGGGGGCGGACAGCCCGTCCGCTGTGCCAGCTTCAAAAACCGGCTGCATTGTGCGGGGCTTAAACAGTATTTCGTGAGAGCGCCGCCCTCCAAAATCTGCCACGAGGAAGATCCGCTGCCGCCGGGCCAGCCGGGGTCTTGCCCAATGCTGGGCGTCCATGAGCCGCCAGCAGATGTCAGGTGTTCCCCCTCGCACCATTCCGGCGTTTGCCCATCTTCCCGAAGCAGGCATTGAAATTTCGGTGTCTGTGAACGCAGACAGGACGGCTCTAAAATCCATCCCGTCATTTGATGAAAACGCTCCCATGACGTTTTCCCAAACAGCGATAACTGGAAATAGATGTTCAGTCGCATCCCTCATTTCCTTGATAATGCGGATCGCCTGATAAAACAGGCTGGACTTTTCACCGAAAAGCCCAGCCCGGTTGCCGATGGACGACAGGTTTTGACAGGGCGACCCAAACGTGATGATATGTACCGGCGGCAGCTTCCCGCCGTCCAGCTTTGTAATGTCGCCTACCTGTTCCATGTCCGTGAAATGCCGCTTGGTAATGGAGATGGGGTCTTTCTCAATCTCACTGGCCCATACTGCCTGTATCCCATAACGTGAAGCGGCCAGCGGGAATACCCCTACCCCGTCAAACAGGCTTCCCAGCGTCAGGCCGCTGTTCATCGTTCGGATTTTCCCCTGTCTGCCTTTACGGGAACAGGCCGCGCGGCATTTTCCCTTGCCGCCTGCCTGGCCCCTTCGGCAAGCTGCTCCTTGACAGCGGGCTTGACCTCCATACCTTTTGCGGCGGCAGCGCGGGCGACCAGCTTTTCCACCGCCGCATTGTAGCCCTCCAGCGCCTTTTGGTTCAGCGCCGCCCGCAGCTCCTCGCCTCTCACATGGATGGTCTTTATAAATCCGTTTGATCGGGGATCTCGGACGGTAGGCTCGCCAAGAAACAAACCGTTTTCTCCGTTGAACACCTTAAAGTTATCCATGCGGAAGCCGTGATACTCCACAGTTGCCAAGCCGATCAGCTTTCCCTGCGGCGTACCCAGCAGCCGCACATCCACCTGTAACGCCTCCGGGTCAAATACCGGGGCTTTTTGTTCTTCTGCCATTTCCCTTACTCCTTTCTGTGACTTCGGGCCTCGTCAGCACAAGTTACGCTATACGACTTCGGGCCAAGTTGGCCCGAAGTCACCGCTCCACGCTTGTCTTATGTACAGCGGGTTTCCTCATTTTTTCCAGTGGGGCGACATTCCTTTGGCCTTGCAGCAGCTTTTTGTCCGAAAGCTCCCGCATGACGGCGGTTTCTTCTCTAAAACACAGGAAGCCGCCGCGGCTTTCCCCCTGCTTGCTGGTATATGGGGAGAGAAGCGCCGCCACCTCGTTCGCCACCATAATCCCGCCGTGGTCTGCCGCCTCCACCTGAAACACACCGGGGCATAATGTCTTGCAGGCTTTGACCTCGCCCCACGGGGATAAATGGGGCGGCTGCTTGAAATCGTCCCCTTTCCGGTAATGCTCCTGCACCCGTTCCTTGGCTTTGGCAAGCTGGCCGAGTACCGACTGCTTTTCCTGCTCGCTCTCTATCGTATAGCCCGGCAATAGCTGGCCGTTGACGGTAAAGCGTTTCGCATACTCTTTCGGAATGGGCGGATAAATCTCGGTGAATAAATGGGCGTGGGCCTTGATCCGGCCTTGCAGGTACTTCTCCATAGCCGCCTTATCTTCAAAGCGTTTCCGATCCTGTCCGGCGATTTTTTCGGCCGTCCGGGTATCGGCGGGATCCTGCACATACGCCCCCCAGGTCAGCTCCCATGAAGTGGTAATATCCTTTTTGGCTGCAAGGTCGCGCCGCTTGTTTTCGACTATGCGGTAGTACATCCGGTAGACGGCGTTGCTCATGCGGTGCCAGTCATACTCGTCTTTGACCCAGCGGTTAGAAGTATGCTCCACCGCTTTGGTCTTGACATACTGGATAGCCTTGTCGAGCCGCTGTGTCTGGGCCGCTTGTTTTTCCCATTCCGCAAACACACCCCGCAGCCTGTTGTAAATTACCCGTTCCTTGTTGGCGCTTTCCCCGCGCAGCTTTTCCAAAGCCTCGGCGGTTTGGGAAACCAGTCCGGCAATATCGGGCTTTGACATGGAAATTCGGTGTTCCATTTTTATCTCTTTGCCCGGCTCCAGCCTGTCCCCGTAGTCAAAAACTTCGTAAGAAAGATTTTCCGGCAATCTGCATTCCTCCTTTTAATGCGCCTCGAATATGCTCTTGGCGAGTGTGCCGGTCTTAAACAGGGTAAAGCACAGCAGCACTGTGTACCCCATAACCTGCCATACCGTGCCGATAATGTCCGCAGCTCCGGCGGTGGAAATGCTCTGCACCAGCACCGCGTAAATGGCGATGCAAACCAAAATCAAAAATCCCTGAAAGGCAATCGCCAGCAGGGATTTGAAATAGTTGTGGCCCACATGCCCGATCTCCCGGTTTCCCACCGTGGCAAAGGGAATGGGCGCTAAACTGGTAAGCAGGTAAATCTCGATCATCCGGCCATAGACAATCACGAAAATGACGATATTCAGGGCAACCGCCGTCAGCCGCACGATAAAGGATTGCAGCCACAGGCCCAGCAGTGGCCCAATGTCCATGCTTTGCAGCGTCGTCTCCAAATTCGTCAGCAGATCGGGCGGTATGCTTGTGCTACCGCCGATAATCCCCGCCGCGTCATTTACCACGCTTTGCGCCACGTCGAACACCGCCAGCACGATATTGAAGGTGTTGGACAGGATCATCACCGCTACAAAGGTCTTGAAAAACCACTTGAAGAAAATCCATGTGTCGATTTCGTGCATGTTGTTTTTGTCGATAATCATGCTGATGAGTTCATAGCACATGACAAAGGTGAGAATCATGCCCGCAATCGGCAGCACCACCGTTTCGGATAGCTGTTTGATGAGGGAAAACACGCCTGCGTTCCATGCGGCCGGAGAAGTCCCCACCTGTGCGGCGACTTCTCCGACCTGATTGTTCACGTCGGTA
Source organism: uncultured Oscillospiraceae bacterium (assembly GCA_902478605.1). Classification (GTDB taxonomy): domain Bacteria; phylum Bacillota; class Clostridia; order Oscillospirales; family Acutalibacteraceae; genus UMGS856. The sequence goes on along the minus strand of CABSLQ010000044.1, from coordinate 5,872 downwards.
AACAGGCCCGTAAAGTTCCCCATAATACCGTCAACGAGAAGGCCCCGCAGCCAGTCGGTTATCCAGTCGGTAAGCCATCCCATAGGCGCTCACCTCAAAACAGACCGGACAGCAGCGGAATCAGGGTCATGCCCAACAGAATGACGCCGCCTCCGGCCATGAGCTGCTTGACCCCCTGGCTTTTTGCCGCTGGGTTGTCGGCCCCATAGCCTTCCAGCAGATTGATAATCCCCCACACGGCAAGGCCCGCGCCCAGCGCAATCACAAGGGTTTGCAGCGTATTGATTGCGGATGAAAAAAATCCCATAAAGTTATACCTCCTTCATTAGACTGGGAATGAAAAAAGCCGCCTGTTCGGCGGCTGTGCGGACTTCGGGCCAAAATGTCCCGAAGTTAGTATCAGTTATGTGAAGCTGTCCGGATCATCCACATCATCATAATTGAGAATGTCGTCGTCCGGCTCGTCCTCCGTCACCTCCACTTCATAGACAGTGTACGGTTCTTCGGGGTTCAGCCGTTCCATCCGCCGGTTGACAAGCCGGGCCGTATCAAAGGCGTTGCGCTTTTTGTCCGCCTCGGCGGTCTGTTTGTAGTTGGGGTGTTTTTTCAAATCGTATTTTGGCGAATAGAACGGGCGCAGCCCCCGCAGTTGCAGGATACAGCGGTCGCCCGGCATGGTGGTGATCTCGTCCATCGTCATCAGTTCCTTGCCGAGCCGCTGTAAATTCTGGCCGTAGCTCTCCGACTGGCCCCGTGTCCGGCTGTCGGTATACATGGAAATGGTTTCCCGCCCCAGCACCTCGGAAATTTCCTTGATGGTGGAGTGTTCCCGGCCGCCGAGAAAAATCACGCTGTCCATGTTCCCCATAATGGTTTCCGCATGGTCTTTATACAGGGCCTTTAGCTGGCTTTGTGCCTGCAAGAACAGGCATAGGGAAATTTCCCGCGAGCGGATAACGGCCACCAGCTTTTCGAGCTGGGGCACCTGTCCGGTGTTGGCCGCCTCGTCCCACAGTACCCGCACATGATGGGGCAGGCGGCCTCCGTATTTGTTGTCCGCCCGTTCGCAAAGCAGGTTAAACATTTGTGAAAAAGCCAGCGCCACAATGAAGTTGTAGGTGCTGTCGGTGTCGGAAATGATAAAGAACGCCGCTGTTTTCCGGTCGCCCGTGCGGTCAAGCTCCATTTCGTCATAGGACATGATTTCCCGGAGCTGGGGAATATCAAAGGGAGCCAGCCGTGCGCCACAGCTAATCAAAATGCTTTTTGCCGTCTTGCCGCTCGCCAGCTTGTATTTGGCATATTGCCGTACCGCAAAATGGTCGGGCCTGCGCTTTGCCAATCCGTCAAACATATAGTCAATGGCGTTCTTGAAATTTTCATCATCCTCTCTGACTTCCATACTGTTCAGCATATCCACAAGGGTATTGAGATTGCGTTCCTCCTCCGGGGCCTCAAAGACGATATACCCAATCAGGGCGCAGTACAAAAGGGTTTCCGCTTTCGTCCAAAATTCGTCGCCCTCCTTGCCGTCCCCCTTGGTGTTGGTAATCAGGGCATTAACGAATTTCAAAATGTCGTTTTCCGTCCGCACATACGCCAGCGGGTTATAGTGCATGGACTTGGAAAAATCCACACTGTTGAATACCTTGATTTTATATCCCTGCCGGGTCAGGAACTCGCCCACCTGTCCGAGTATGCCGCCTTTCGGATCTACCGTCACATACGAGGAATGAGCCTGTAAAAGCTGCGGGGTCAGCCAGAACCGGGTTTTGCCGGAGCCGGACGACCCTATCACACAGCAATTCAGATTGCGGGCGTTGGCCGGATTTTTCGGCCGGGTATTCATGGTTAGAAATTCCGTCCCGGTCAAAATGATGTTATTCTGAAAAACCGGGTCTACAAAGGGCTTGATGTCCTTTGCCATTCCCCAGCGGGCCGACCCATACTCTGCATCCCTGCGGAACTTTTTGGCGTTTTTCGTTTTGCAGTACACGAACAGCCGCACAGCGGCGGCCCCGGCCAGCCCGATCAGCCAGTCAAAGCCATGCAGGCCCGGCGCGATTGTCCCAAAGGTCGGGCCTATGGTCTGGAATGCGCCGATCAGCTTTTGCCCGAAGTCGGCCCCCTCCGTTATCCGGTAGGCTGTACCCAGCTTTAGAAAAAGCCAGAATATCAGCAGGTAGGGCAGGTTGGGGAGTACATAGCGTTTTAGCTTATCGGTCATGCACCGCCTCCCGTTTCCGCTCCTGCTCACGCGGGCGCTGCCGTGCAGCCGCCTCGTTTGCCCGGCCCAGCCGTTTCAGCACGGAAGGCCGCCGCTCCTTCTTCATCATTCGCTTGGTATATTCCGCAAAGCAGTCGGTAATGGCATCCGCCTGTCCGGCTTTGAAAAACAGCCGATATTGCTTCGGGCCGACCTTGCGGAACGCATAATCCACGCCCCATTTCCGGGCTACCCGGTCAAACAGGCGGGTGCTGCCGTCAAGGGGGATCCGGTTGGTATTGACCCCGTGGTTCATCAGCTTTTTCACCGATTGACGGCCCTGGGGCGTCAAAGCTGCCCGCCGCTGCTGCCGGATTTGCCGCAGCGCCGCCGATATGGCTTTGGCGAGTGTCCGGGCCGTCAGCTTCCCAGCGGTCAGGAATATGGCAACCGTCCGGCGCTCGATGTCCTCCTGCATGGCTTAACCTCCTTTCGGACTTCAGGCCGGTTTGGCCCGAAGTGTCCTATCGTTCCGCATGGGGGCGGGGCCGCACCTTGACCGGCACAGCCCGCGTCTTTTCCTGCGCTATTTGCCGGTTATACTGCTGGATGGTATTTTGGATAGACGGCTTTTGCTGTTCCAGCCGTCCAAGCCTGCTTGCGGCCGAAGCCGCGCTCTTTTCCAGTGAGCGGAAACAAGTACGCACGGCACGGAATGGGGCGGCGGCCGTCTTGGCCGCTTTTCCCGGCGGTCTGGCTTCCTGTACGGCTTCCTTGCCGGTCAAAGCCCGGCCCGCGTTTTTCAAATGTCGCCCTGCCTCGTGGTATTTCCGGCTGGCTGCTTCAATCCGTTCTACGGTCCGGCCTGCGGCTTGGGCGGCGTGGTCTGCCTGCATCTGGACTGCCTCCAGCATGGAGCGCACATGGAAAAACCGGGCGATATTGTCAAGGGCAACCGTTCCTTTTTCCCGAAAAGCCGCCACAGCATTTTTGCAGCCGTCGGCAATCGCCTGTTTCAGAGCGGACAGCTTTTCCCGCAGCTCCAGCACTTGCGCCTGCACAGCCATGACCGCTTTTCGCATGGCGTTGACGGCAGGATGGCGGCGGCGCTCCATTTCCACAAGATCGCGCCGCATAGCCGCCAATTCCTGCACCGCCGCTTCAAGCTGCTGCTCCATTGTGCCCACCTGTTCCAGCAATTTCTGAAAGTCCGCCAGCGACGGCGGGGACTGTTCCCGCAGAATGGAAAGCAGTTCCGCAACGTCCCTATTTCCGGCGAGGGGCGCGGCTGTTCGGCTTGCTCTCGGCATGTGCGCCTCCTTTCGGGCTGTCCGGTTTGGTCCGGCCCTGTCCCTGTACCGTCAATATCCCGTCCAGCGTGGTCGCCGTGATATTCAGCCGTCCGGCAATCGCAATATCGTTTTTGACTTCCTCGCTGATCTCGGCCCCACAGACAACCAGCACATGGGAACGGCGCAGCAGGTCACGCCCTATGTCAATCCTGCTTTTATGTTCCTCCGGGATACCGTCATTGAGAAACAAGGGCAGATACAGCAGGGGGCAGAGGGGCGAAAAGCCCGCCTCATATACCGCCCGGCAATACTGGGCCGCCTGTTCCATATCCTTATTCCGGTCGCCGCTCCATGCGGCTGTAATATATGCCAAAGGTCTTTTCATAATCGTACCTCCTAAAAATCATATGGTTTTCAGCCCACCCCCCGCCCGCCCATTCTTGGGCGGGAGCGGCTCAAGGGAATATATACCCCCGCCGCCTGACGCAAAAAAAGCACAGAACGGAAAAGACCGTCAAGGGTGCGGCGTTTGGCGCACCAAACGCTTGCACCGCCTGCGGCGGCTTTGCCCTTGACTGCCTGATTCCGTCTGTGCTGGAATCTTTGCGGCGACGGGGAATATATCTTCCGGTTGAGCCATGAGAGGCGGTGCTTCCTACATCGGGCCAATTTGGCCCGATGTTACTTTTCCGGCTGCTTGTCTTTCTTTTCCGGTGCGGCCAGTTCCTTTTGCTGCTTTTTCCATTCGTCCAGCAGCTTCAGGATGGTATCCTTCATTTCACGCGGCGTTTTGTCTTTTCCGAAATACTCGGAAAGTTCCTGGCTGGAAAGTATCACTTTGTCTGCCTCCTTTTTTTCTTCAAGCATAATCCCGTCAATGATGTCCGGGTTGAGCATATTCTTTTGGTCGAGTTCGCGGAGCCGTTTGGCTTGGGATAGGTTGGGGGATGACTGCTGCGCTTCGATGGCAAGGGCGATATACCGCTGATTTTCCGGGCGGATGAAGGCAAGCTCCACAGCGGGAGTAAATTTCAGCTTGTTTTCGTCCGCCAGTTTCATCAAATCCGGCACAAGTTCGTTGAGCTTGATATACCGCTGTACCTGCTTGACCGTCATTTTGTTGCGCTGCGCCACAATCTCGTTGGAACGCTGCCCGTTCCCGCTGCCGTCCCGCGCTCCCTGACGCTTGATTGCCTCCAACTGCATTTTCAGGGCTTTGGCTTTTTCGCTCGGCAGGATATTCTCACGCTGGTTGGTGTTGTCCTCCACCATCTGCGTGATAGCCTGCTCGTCGGTCAGGTTGCGGACAATACAGGGCATATCCGTATATCCGGCCAGTTCGCTGGCCTTTTGCCGCCTATGGCCCGATACGATTTCATAGCCTCCGCCCTCGCGGGGGCGGACAATCGCGGGTTGGGTGACGCCTTTATCCTTGACACTCTCCACCATCGCCCGCATTTCCTCGTCGTCCTTGACTTGAAACGGATGGTTTTTGAAAGCGTGCAGATCGGCAAGCTTGAGATACACAATCTGCTCCGGCTCCTCCGAACGGGGGGATTCTTTCGGCTGCGGGGCAACGACGGCCTGTTTTTCTTCCGGACGCTTACCAGGTGTTGGCGTGTCTTTTTTCTTTTGAAACGGATTTTTTTGTTTATGCAAACCAGCTTTTTCGTCCAGCATACTCAATAGGGCTTCCTGTTCCTGACGCAGTTTCTCGCTACTGTCGGCGGGGTGGATCGGAATGACCTTTTGGGCTGGCTTATCGGATTTCTTGGGTTCCTCCGGCTTTGGCTGATCCGCTCCGGCCTCCTTGGGCGGGCGGCTTTTGGCCTTATCAGGAGTTTTTGGTTTTCCATCAGCGACAGGCGCTTTTTGTTCCTGTTTGTCCTGTTTGGCCTTTGCCGCTGCTTTTCGCTTACTGCCTGCAAGCTCGTTGATTTTATCCGCCGAAATAACCACCTCGCCGTCAGGCGGGACTTCCGCAGCCGGTGGTTTGACGGCCGGGGCGTTCTGCTCCGGTTGTTCAGAAGCCGGTTGTTTTTTTGCCTCGTCCAGTTTATTTGGCGTATCTTTCGCCATACGGCTTTACCTCCTTTTTATTTTTGGGCATGAAAAAAGGGCCTGATTGTATATCAGGCCCGACGAGGAAAATTCCTCCTTTCCGCTTCGGGACATTTTGACCCGAAGTGAAGCTCTCCAAACAAAAACACCGCCCCTTGTCCATTTGGGCGGCGTCTTGCGTAATGTGATAGCTTCAATATATTTTTTGTATTCCCTGAATCCGCATGAAATCAGGGATTTTGCAGTTTTCCTATTTTATATCACTCATAATATCCTCTACACCAAAAATGTCGATTCCCGTACTTGTATTTCA
>CABSLQ010000043.1 GCA_902478605.1 uncultured Oscillospiraceae bacterium | reverse complement strand
TGTTTCGCTTAGTATTTTCTTTTATCACCCTCTTGACTTATTACCATTGGACTTTCAGTCGGGCGTCAGGCCTCCCAGCCGGTGACGCCCTGCTTGGCCAGCAGGCGGATGATGCGGGCGCGCAGGCGGCAAATGCGGGTGTGGGCAGCCCCTTCGCTCAAATGCAGCTCGCGCGCGATATCCACATTGCGGTATTCGTATACATATTTCAGGGTGAAAAGGCGGCGATCGGCTTCCCCGAGCGCGAGCACGGCGGTGCGCAGCGCGGCGCGCAGATCGGGTTCGGGCTCTCCTGCCGCGGGGGTTTCGATAAGCAGGTCATCCTCCAGGGGAAGCAGCGGATGCCGCGACAGCTCGCGCCGGCGATTGAGCGCACGGCTGCGCGCCACCACGGCGATGTAGGTGGTTATCCCCGCCCGGCTTTCATCGTATTGTTCGGGGTGGGTCATCACCTCGAGCAGGGCGTCATTGGCGCACTCTTCCACGTCCTCGTCGCTGCCGATGCCGAACAGGATGCGCCCCGCCGTGGCGCGTGCCAGGGGAAAATAGCGGGTATAAAAAGCCTCTTGAGTCAGCTGACGTCCGATGTCCGATTCTGCCATGTCTCCGCCTCCATTCCTTCCCGATTGGGCCCTTCACCCATTATACAACAGGACGGGATAAAACCTTACAGGCAAATCACAGAAAAGTTTTACAAAAAGGCTTGCCAGGCTTTGTGAGCCGCGCTATAATAAGATATATCCACAAAAAATGCTGCTTTTCGCGGAAAAGGAGGGGCTTATATGGGCCTTGCGCAGAGAATGCAGGAGATGGACACCCGTGCCGTCGAATCGCGCGTGCCGCTGACGGCGGAAAAAACGGCCGGACGGTTTGCCGTCGTGTTGGCCCGTCCCGAACGGTATGAGGATGTGGCCACGATCGCCGGCCGGTTTGATGAGGAGCACGCCGTGCTGCTCAATTTGGAAGCGGCCACCGGGGCGGCTTCCCGCCGCCTGCTTGATTTTCTGGACGGCGTGGCGTATGCCCTGGACGGCCGGTTGATACGGGTCAGCCGGGATGCCTATCTGCTGGTACCCTCCAGTGCGGAGCTGCTGGATGAGGCGGAAGCAGAGGAATGGGAACCCGTATTCTGATTTTTCGAGAGGCAGGGAGGCGCACGTCTATGCTGTTCATAAGCCGCCGTCACGTCGTACGGCCCGTCGTCAAAACGGACAGCGGGCTTTTGCCGTGCGCCCTTTGCTGACGAAGAGCGAAGGAAGGCCGGAGGCCCGGATGGGCTTCCGGCCGTTTTTTATGCGTACCGCTTGTCGTGCAGGCAAAAGTGTGTTAAACTGAAAGACATATTGTGAAAAGGAAGGGCGCCGCTATGGCAGAGAACAGGAAGAGAAAAGAGCTTGCAAAAACCTACGAGCCGCAGGAGGTGGAGGAGCGCCTCTACCGCTTCTGGGAAGAGGGCGGCTATTTCCACGCCGTGCCGAACCCCGATAAAAAGCCGTATACCATCGTCATGCCGCCGCCCAACATTACCGGGCAGCTGCATATGGGCCATGCGCTGGACGAGACGCTGCAGGATATCCTGATCCGCTGGCGGCGCATGCAGGGCTACGAAGCGCTGTGGGTGCCGGGCACCGACCATGCCTCCATCGCCACCGAAGCCAAAATTGTGGAAGCGATGGCCAAGGAAGGGCTGACCAAGGAAGACCTTGGCCGCGAGGGCTTTCTCGAGAGGGCGTGGGCCTGGAAGGAGACATACGCCGGCCGCATTGAGCAGCAGCTGAAAAAGCTTGGCTCCTCCTGCGACTGGGAGCGGGAGCGGTTTACCCTTGACGAAGGCTGCTCCCGGGCGGTGCGCGAGGTGTTCGTGCGCCTGTATGAGAAGGGTCTGATTTACCGCGGGGAGCGCATCATCAACTGGTGCCCCCACTGCCTGACCTCCATCTCGGATGCCGAGGTGGAATTCCAGGAAACCAACGCGTTCTTTTATCATCTGCGCTATCCGCTTGAGGACGGCAGCGGGTTTGTGGAGCTGGCCACCACCCGGCCGGAGACGCTGCTCGGCGACACGGCGGTGGCGGTGCATCCGGACGATGCGCGATATACCGCCATTGTGGGCAAAAACGTCATCCTCCCGCTGGTGAACAAGGCCATCCCCGTGGTGGCGGACACCTATGTGGAGATGGATTTCGGTACCGGCGTGGTGAAAATTACGCCCGCACACGATCCGAATGACTTTGAGGTGGGCCTGCGCCATAACCTGCCGGTGGTGACGGTCACCACGGAGGACGGGCACATGAACGCGCTGGCCGGCAAATACGAGGGCATGACGCTCGCCGAATGCCGCAAGGCGATTGTGAAGGATCTGGAGGAGCAGGGCTTCCTCGTCAAGGTGGAGCCGCTCACCCACAATGTGGGCACCTGCTACCGCTGCCGCACGGTCATTGAACCGCGCGTGTCCAAGCAGTGGTTTGTCAAGATGCAGCCGCTGGCGGAACCGGCCATCGAAGCGGTGCGTTCGGGGAAAACCAAGTTTGTTCCCGAACGGTTCGACAAGGTGTATTTCAACTGGATGGAGAACATCCGCGACTGGTGCATTTCCCGCCAGCTCTGGTGGGGGCACCGCATTCCGGCATGGTACTGTGACGACTGCGGCGAAATCGTGGTGTCGCGCGAGGACCCGACCGTCTGCCCGCATTGCGGCGGTGCACTGCGCCAGGATGAGGATACGCTGGATACCTGGTTCTCCTCGGCGCTGTGGCCCTTCTCGACGCTCGGCTGGCCGGACAAGACGCCGGAGCTGTCCTATTTTTACCCGACCAACACCCTGGTGACGGGGTATGACATCATCTTCTTCTGGGTGGCGCGCATGATCTTCTCCGGCGTGGAGCACATGGGCGAGACCCCCTTCGATACGGTGCTGATCCACGGGCTTATCCGCGACGCCCAGGGCCGCAAAATGTCCAAGTCGCTGGGCAACGGGGTGGATCCGCTCGAAATCATCGCGCAGTACGGCGCCGATGCGCTGCGCTTCATGCTGGCGACGGGCAACAGCCCGGGCAACGACATGCGCTTCACCACCGAGAAGGTGGAGGCGTCGCGCAATTTCGCCAACAAGCTGTGGAATGCGGCCCGCTTTATTCTGATGAACATCGGAGACGCGGAGGTGGCCCCCGGTCTGCCGGAGGAGCTGACGCTGGAGGACAAGTGGATCCTGTCTAAGTTCAATACCCTCACCCGTGCCGTGACCGATAACCTCGAGAAGTTCGAGCTGGGGCTGGCGGTGCAGAAGCTGTACGATTTCATCTGGGATATGTTCTGCGACTGGTATATCGAGTTGTGCAAGGCCCGGCTGCAGGGCGACGGGGCCGATGCAGCGCGCCGGGTGCTCGTATGGGTGATGACCGGCATGCTGCAGCTGCTGCATCCGTTCATGCCCTTTATCACGGAAGAGATATGGCAGTCGCTGCCCCATGAGGGCGAGACGCTCATGCGCACGGCCTGGCCCACGGCGGATGCGGCGCTGGAATTCCCCGCCGAGGAAAAGGAAATGGAGCGCATCATGGAAGCGATCCGTGCCGTGCGCAACCGCCGCTCCGAAATGAATGTGCCGCCTTCCCGCAAGGCGGAGGTGTTCGTGGAAACGGCTTTTGCCGACACCTTCCGCAAAGGGGTGCCCTTTATCCAGCGGCTTGCCGCGGCTTCGGGCGTGCAGGTGGGCGAACACTTTGATGTGCCGGGTGCGGTGAGCATTGTCACCGCCGACGCCACCATAAAGATCCCGATGAACGAGCTGGTGGATATCGCCGCCGAGCGGGCGCGGTTGGAAAAGGAAGCGGCCACGGTGCGCGGGCAGCTCGAAGGGGTGCGGGCGCGGCTGTCCAATGAAGCCTTCGTCGGCAAGGCACCGGCCCAGGTGGTGCAGACCGCACGGGATAATGCGGCGCGGCTGGAGGAGAAGCTTGCCCTGCTCGAGCAGAGCCTGGCGGCGCTCGGATAAAGCTGTGCGCGGTGCTCGGCGCTGCCGGCATGCCTGAACCGATACCGCTTACTTGGCCAATAAATACGACATAAAAAAGCGGGCGGCTGTCCCCTTCGGGGACGGCCGCCCGCTTATTTTGCGGGAAGTATCGGGGCAAAGGAAAACCACGAGGATGGCTCTTCCGGCTTCCCATTGCCGTGTCTTATTTCGCCGCGCCGCTTTTCACCGGCCGCCGGTTCCGCCGGGTTCTATACCGGAGAATCAACAGGATCCCGCACAGAAGAAGGGCCCCGCCGCTGATACACAGACCGGCCGTCAAGCCCTGCGGCGTGAAGTGCAGGGAAAAGGTGTGCTCCCCCTGTGAGACGGGCAGCGCCATGAGTGCGCCGCCGACGAGCAGGGGCTCTACCTGCTGGCCGTCCACCGTGGCGGTCCAGCCGGCGTCATAAGGAATAGAGGTGAAGATCACGCCGTCGCGCGGCGCGGTCAGCGTGCCCTCCACCGTTCGATCGGTAACCGCAAGGGAAGAGGGAGAGGTATCGCGCAGCTCGGCAATCAGCGCGGCGAAGGCTTCCTCGTCGAAGGAGGCGGCCTGTACCGGCCCGTACCAGCCCGCATACCAGACGGGGATGCGTACCTCCACGGCGCCCGCTTCCTGTACGCCCAGGTCGATGACCCCGCGGACAAGCCGATCGTCGTAAACGTTGAGCAGCTCGTCGTCAAGATAAACGGACGAATTTTCGTGCAGGCTGTTTTCAAAATAAAGCAGCACGTGCTGCCGCCGCGGGTTGTCGATGGTGAAATACAGCTGGGAACCGGCCGGCACGCTGACGCGATCGCCTTCCGGCTCCGCCAGGCCGTTTTCGCAGCGGACGGTGACATCCAGAGGAGAATAGTACGCGGTGTCCCGGCCGTTCAGGGAGGAAAAAAGCGCGTTTTGCGCCTCAAAGGGCCGGCCGTCGGTCACCTGATCCGCATCGAGAGCACTGTCGGCAAAGTAGACGAGCGGCAGCGCCATCTCGTTGCGAAAGAGGGTGGTGTCGCCGTAAGAGGCGCCGGTTGCACGCATGTAAGGGCGGCGTTCCTCCGTATCCCATACGTATTTCACGCCCATCACGGCATCGAGGGCGGAGGTGGAACCCATATAGCGGAAGAAGCGGTTCTGCACATAGGATATCATGCCGAGCTGCCCCATAAAGTGGAAGGCTTTTTGGTTGGACAGCGAGCTGTAATGGCTCATCGCATGATAGCCGGCGTCCATGCCGTCGTTGGCGTTGCGCGCGGTGGAGTTTTCCACCCGGTAGAAGCCGTCGTCCTCCTGCTCGTCGAGCAGGGCGGTCAGATGGCTGTTGCGTTCAAGATAGTCGGCAAAATTCTGCCGCTCGACGAAGCCGAACTGGCCGTCCAATCCCTCCAGAATCGCTGCCGTATTGCCCAGCACCTCGGCCGTCACACAGAGCGTCAGCAGGAGCACGAGCGCCGTTTTGACAGCGCCGCGTTTTGTGAAGTGGAGCGGCGCTTGGGGGTAAGGCGCCCGGACAGATGCTGCCCGCACGCCCAGAAACAGGCCGCCGTACACCGCCAGCAGGAGAAGGGTACCCTGCCAGCAGCCCGCATAGGGAATCCCCTCTGCCGCGCCGGCCAGCACTGTTATCCCCGCTGCGGCGGCGAAGCTGAGCACCGCGGCCAGGGGGCGGATTCCGCGCGGACGTGCCAACACCCGCGCGGTGCAGGTGACGAGCAGAAAGAGAATAACAAAGGTATACCGATAGGGAAACCAGTTGGGCGGCTGAAAGACATGCCAGGCCAGGTCGAGGTCATACAGCAGCAGGCTGGCCAGCATGAAGAGCAGCACGCCGCCCACTGCCAGTTTTTCCCGCCGGGGGATATCCCGGTGGGTGAACCACAGCGGGACCAGCCCGATGGCCAGCACGCCGCAATACAGAGTCGGCGTACCGGAATTGGTGGCGGAGTCAAAGGCGGCCCAGCCGAGCTTTCCCGGCAGGGCGAGCGGGTTGGCCCCGGCCCAGAAGGTGAGGGTAAGGCCGTGCACGCTCTCATAGCTGCCCAGCAGGGCGAAGAGGGTGGGCAGGAGCAGAAAGGCCGCCAGACCCGCCGCCAGGCCCGTCGCACCGAAAAAGGCACCCAGGCGGCGCAGCGTCAGCCGCCGATCGCCCGGCTGGGCGAGAAGCCACGCGACAAATAGCAGAAAGGTGAAAATGCCGGCCACATAGGCGATATAAAAGTTGGCGATGAACAGCACGGTCAGCGCCGCCGTCAACGCCGCGGGCCGCCGCGTCTCAAAAACCCGCCGGGCCGCCCACACCACGAGGGGAAGCAGCACCACGCCGTCCAGCCACATCAGATTGAAGCAATAGGTGACGCTGTAAGCGCCCAATGCGTAGCAAAGGGAACTCAGCAGGTTGACCGCGCCGCCTACCCCGTGCCGGCCCCGCAGATAGAGGGAAAAGGTAAGGGCGGACGCGGCAATTTTCACCGAAATGATGCAGAGCACCGCCTCGGTCAGCATGGCGCGCGGAAAGAGGAGGAGCAGCACGGTGAAGGGGCTGGACAGATAGTAGGCGAAAAGGCCGAGAAAGTTCATGCCCATACCGGTGTTCCAGGTGAAGAGCAGGCTGTCCCCGTCCCGCACCATGTCGTACAGCGCGGCATGGAATTCCACATATTGCTGATCCAGGTCGGTGATGAGAATGGATGCATCCCCGAACGGGTACACGCCGAACAGGGCAAGCGCCGCCGTCCATACAGCCGCGGTCAGCCCGAAAGCGGCCAGTGCCCCGCACCACAGCCGGCGGCGCTCCCCCGGCAGGCGCAGCGCCGTCATGCCAGCAGGGCGTCGATGGCCGCCAGCTCATCCGGTGTAAAGCGAAGATTGGCCAGCGCGCCCAGAGTATTGTCCAGCTGTTCCACACTGGAGGCGCCGACGAGGGCGGAGGTGACCCGGCCGCCGCGCAGGACCCAGGCGATGGCCATCTGGGCGAGCGTTTGCCCGCGGCCGGCAGCGAAATCGTTCAGGCGGCGGATGACCTCCAGCCGTTCCGGCGCCAGGGCAGCCTCCTGGATCCAGGATGTGCGCGCCGCGCGGGAATTGGCGGGAATACCGTGCAGATAGCGATCGGTGAGCAGCCCCTGCGCCAGCGGGGAAAAGGCGATGGAGCCCATGCCCTGTTCGTCGAGCACATCCTGCAGGCCGCCTTCGATCCAGCGGTCAAACAGATTATAGCGGGGCTGGTGAATGAGACAGGGAACCCCCATTTGCCGCAAGATCTCCGCCGCCCGGCGGGTGCGCTCCGCGTCATAGTTGGACACGCCCACATACAGCGCCTTGCCCGCCTGCACCGCCGAGGCCAGGGCGCCCATCGTCTCTTCCAGCGGCGTGTCGGGATCCGGCCGATGGGAGTAAAAAATGTCCACATATTCTAAGCCCAGCCGTTTCAGGCTCTGATCGAGCGAAGCAAGCATGTATTTGCGGCTGCCCCAGTCGCCGTACGGACCCGGCCACATGGTATAGCCCGCCTTGGTGGACACGATCAGTTCGTCCCGGTGGGCCGCCAGATCGGTGCGCAGCACTTTGCCGAGCGTTTCCTCCGCGGAACCGGGCACGGGCCCGTAATTGTTGGCGGCGTCAAAATGGGTTATGCCCCGATCGAAAGCGTGCAGCAGGATGGCACGGCTGTTTTCAAACGAGTTGACGCTGCCGAAATTCTGCCAGATGCCCAGGGAGATGGCGGGCAGGCGCAGGCCGCTTTTCCCAACGCGGTTATACGGCATCGTTTCATAGCGGTTCGGGTTGGCCAGATACGGCATAAACTTATCCTCCCATTTTCATTTTGTATCATTATAGCAAGCCGGGCACGGGAAGTACAGGCCCGCGGTGCAATTCTTAAAAATTTATCTAACCGAAGAGCGGGGGGGGGGTTGGAAAAAGGGCGGCCGATATGCTATACTGATAAAAATGGCTGCTGCCAGGCAGGAAGGAGATTCCATATGGGGTTGTTTGATTTTGTCAAGGGCCAGTTTATCGAGGTTATCGAGGCCACGGACTTTTCGCAGGATGTCATTGTGTTTCAGTTCCCGGTGGCGGGAAATGAAATCAAAATGGGAGCACAGCTCATCGTGCGGGAAGGCCAGTGCGCCATCTTCCTCAATGAGGGCGTTATCGCGGACGTGTTCGGCCCGGGGCATTTCACCCTGTCCACCGAGAACATGCCGGTCATGACCAAGCTGCGCTCGTGGAAATATGGCTTCAATTCGCCCTTTAAGGCGGATGTGTTTTTTGTCAGCACCCGCCTGTTTACCAACCAGAAATGGGGAACTCAGAAGCCCGTGCTGATGCGGGACAAGGACTTCGGCATGATCCGGCTGTCCGCCTTCGGTGTGTTCGCGTATCGTGTGCTGCGTCCGGAGGTATTCCTGCGCGAAGTGTTCGGCACCCTGCCCTCCTTTTCCACTCGGGACATCACGGAATATCTGCGGCGCCTGATCACCTCCACCCTGGCGGACACGATTGGCGAGTCGGGCCTGTCCGCCATCGATATGGCCACCAGCTACGACGAGCTGGGTGCGGCGGCGCAGAAAAAGGTCCAGGCCAAGTTCGAGGCGCTGGGCCTCGGGCTGCAGTCGCTGACGGTGGAGAGCGTGTCCCTGCCTGAAGAGGTGGAAAAGGTCATCGATAAGCGCACCTCGATGGGCGTACTCGGCGATATGGGGCAGTACAGCCGGTATCAGGCGGCGGAAGCCATCCGCGACATCGCTCAAAACGAAGGAGCCGGCGGCTTCGTGGGCATGGGCGCCGGTGTGGGCGTGGGCGCCCAGGTAGGGCGCACCTTTGCCGACGCGATGATGGCCAACAATGCCGCGCCTGCGTCTGCCGCCGCAGCGGCTGCGCCGGACACCATCACCTGCGCGGCGTGCGGCGCGACCATTGCCGCGTCCTCCAAATTCTGCCCCCAGTGCGGGAAAAATCCCCGCCCGGAGGCAAGCACCTGTCCCTCCTGCGGCGCGGCGGTGCCAGCCGGGGCCAAGTTCTGTTCGGAATGCGGCAAGCCAATGAATGCCGTCTGCTCGAAATGCGGGGCCGCCGTGACAGGAAAATTCTGCCCCGAATGCGGTACGCCGCGCGAGTGACGTGCTGCTTTGACAAGAGAGGGGGATTGCCATGACGGAAACAGGCGAAGCGCGGGCAGCGGCCGATATGTTTTCCTGCGAGGGCTGCGGCAGCCAGATGCTGTTCGATCCGAACACGCAAAAGCTCAAATGTGAGCACTGTGCGCTGGAAAAGGAGATTCCCGCCCCGCTTGTGGAGGCGCCGGAATATCTGTATAATCCACAGACCGATTCCTATACGGCCCCCGACTGGGAGGCGCTCGGGAACAAGACGGTGCGCTGTAAAAACTGCGGCGCGTCAACCGTGGTATCGAGTGCGGATATGACCGCGGTCTGCCCCTTCTGCGGCAGCCATTATGTCATGGACGAGGACGAGATCACCATCGGGATTCTGCCTGAGACGATCATGCCCTTCCAAATTTCCCGGGAACGGGCGTCCGGCCTTTTCCGGGATTGGGTGAAGCGCCGGTTCTGGGCGCCGCGCGCCTTTAAAAAGGCCAGCCACCGGATCAGCGAACTGCACGGTGTATATATTCCCTTCTGGACCTATGACGCACACCTGTACACCAGCTATGTGGGGCAGGGCGGGCGCGATCGCACCGAGACCTATACCACCCGGGATGAGGACGGCAACACCCATACCCATACCCGCACCGTCACCGACTGGTATCCCATCGCAGGCAATGCGGCGCTGTCCTTCGATGATGAGAAGGTGTGCGCCACCCGGCGGGTGGATACGCAGATGCTGGACGAAACGGGCACATACAGCACCAAAATGCTGCGGCGGTATGCGCCCGCCTTTCTGTGCGGTTTTGCGGCGCAGCGGTACGACGTGGGCGTGGGCGAGGGCTGGAAGGAAGCCGGCGCCGGCATGGAACATAAAATGGAAAACCATGTGGAGCAGCAGGAGGGCTACGATCATTACCGCGGCATGCAGTACCAGCACCAGTTTGATCAGGTGCGCTTTAAGCACATTCTGCTGCCGCTGTGGCTTTCTTCCTATCCCTACAAGCAAAAGGTGTACAGCTTTATGGTCAACGGCGAAACGGGCGTTGTTGCGGGCAAGTCGCCGGTCAGCGCCCTCAAGGTCGCGGCGGCGGTGCTGCTGGCCGTGGGGCTTATCGCGCTGCTGCTGTGGTTTATATGGTATTTTAGAGGATAAAAAGGACGTAGACAGTGATGACCTTGTTGGCCGCCCATGCATTGGGCAAGCACTTTGGAGAGCGTGTCCTGTTCGAAAATGTGACCTTCGATGTGGGAGAACGGGATAAAATCGGACTGGTGGGGGACAACGGCTGCGGCAAGACCACGCTGTTCCGGCTGATCACCGGCGAAATGCGCATCGACGAGGGCGAGATTGTCCGCTCAAAGGAGGCGCGCATCGGGTATCTGGAGCAGCATGCCTGCCGCCAGGCCGATCGTACCCTGTGGGATGAGGTGCAGAGTGTTTTTGCCCCGCTCATGGCGGTGGAGGAAGAGCTCGAGACGGTGAACGCCCGGCTGTCCGCCGGCGAAACGGATGCGGCGCTCATTGAGCGGCAGCATCTTCTGCAGGAGCAGTTCCAGGCGGGCGGCGGCTTATACTACAAAAGCCGGGTGCGCGCGACGCTGCTGGGCCTGGGCTTTGACGAAGCGGCCTTTACCCAGCCGGTCGGTTCACTCAGCGGCGGGCAGCGCAGCAAGGCGGCGATGGGCCGCCTGCTATTGTCGGACACCAACCTGCTGCTGCTCGACGAGCCCACCAACCATCTGGATATTCCCTCGGTGGAGTGGCTGGAGGAATTCCTGCACGGGTATACCGGGGCGGTGGTGGTTATCTCGCACGACCGGTATTTTCTGGATAAGGTGACAAACCGCACCTTTGAGCTGGCCCACGGCCGGCTGTATACATCGAACGGCGGGTATACGGCCCATAAGGCGCAGCGGGAAAAGGACCGCGAGGTGGAAGAGAAGCATTATAAAACCGCCGTGCGCGAAATCCGCCGCATGGAGGAAAGCATCGCCCGCTTCCGTCAGTTCAACCGGGAAAAGAGCATCCGCGCCGCCGAAAGCAAGCAGAAGGCGCTCGATCGCTTCATGGAAACGGTGGAAGTGCCGGAGGAAGAGGCGGGCACCATCCGTTTCGACTTTACCGCGGCGCAGACCAGCGGCAATGAGGTCATCGTGGCCGGCGAGCTGGCGATGGGCTTCGGCGAGCGGGAGCTGTTCCACGATGTGGGCTTTCAGGTCAACCGCCGGGAACGGGTGTTCCTTCTGGGGCCGAACGGCTGCGGCAAGACCACCCTGCTCAAAATCCTCAAAGGCGAATTGGAACCCAGAAGGGGCTTTGTGCGCCTGGGCGCCAAGGTGACGGTGGGGTATTACGATCAGACACAGGCGGGCCTGGACGAGAGCAAGACCGCCATCGACGAAATCTGGGATGCGTATCCTCACCTGACGCAGACGGAGATCCGCAACGCGCTGGCCGCTTTTCTCTTTCGGGGAGATGAGGTGTTCAAGCCGATCTCCCTGCTCAGCGGCGGCGAGAGGGCCCGGCTGCTGCTGCTTAAGCTGATGCTGGCACGGGACAACCTGCTGCTGCTCGACGAACCGACCAACCATCTGGACATCGCCTCCTGCGAAGCACTGGAGGAAGCCCTGTCGGGCTACGACGGGACGATGTTCATCGTTTCCCATGACCGGTATTTCATCAACCGGATGGCGGATAAGATGGTGCGCCTGACGCCGGAGGGGTGCGAGACAATCCCCGGCAACTACGACACGTATATAGAGAAATGCGCCGTACAGGAACCGGCGCGTCCAGAAGAGAAACCGGTTAAGGAGAACGCCTACCGCCGGCGCAAGGAGCAGGAAGCGGCCAAACGCCGGCTGGCGGGCCGGATTCGCCGCACCGAGGAAGAGGTGACCGCGACGGAGCAGAGCATTGCCGCCCTGCACGCCCGGCTGGAATCCGAGGAGGTAGCGGCCGATTACGCCTTGCTGATGGACGTGACAAGCGAATTGGAGAAGCAAAGCGCCCATCTGGACGAGTTGATGGCTTTGTGGGAACAGCTGCAGCTGGAACTGGAGGAGGAATAAGCTGGTGGCACAGTGGGATGCGGCGCAGTATCTGCGCTTTGAAGCCGAGCGGACCCAGCCGTCCATCGATCTGGCGGCGCGGATTCCGCTGGAACGGCCGGCAAAGGTTCTCGACGTGGGCTGCGGTCCCGGAAACAGTACGGCGGTGCTCGCCCGACGCTTTCCGGAGGCGGCCATTCTCGGCGTGGACAACGCACCGCCCATGATCGAAGCCGCAAAAAAAGCCTATCCGCACCTGTCCTTTGCGCTGTGCGATGCCGCGGGGGCCGAACTGGAAGAGCTGGGGGCGGATTTTGATGTGGTGTTTTCCAATGCCTGTATCCAGTGGATACCGGATCATCCGGCGCTGCTGGCCCGCCTGCTTGCCCGGCTGCAGCCCGGCGGCGTGCTGGCCGTACAGACCCCGATGAACTATGAAGAGCCGATCCACCGCATCATCGGCGAGGTGTGCGGTCGGAGGGAATGGCGGGATAAAATCGGCACCCCGCGGATATTCTATAACCTGACGCCGGGAGAATACGCCGATCATCTCGCGCGCCTGGCGGCGGATTACACGCTGTGGCAGACGACCTATTATCATCGTCTGGAGTCGCATGAGGCGATTCTCGACTGGTACCGGGGCACGGGACTGCGCCCCTATCTGCAGGCGCTGTCCGAAGCGGATCGGCCTGCCTTTGAAAAGGCGGTGTACGACGAGGTGGCGGCGGCCTATCCGCGGCAGGAAAACGGCGAGATCCTGTTCCGGTTTCCGCGGCTGTTTTTCCTGGCGGTGCGATGAAAGGAAGGCAGGATATGGAGTTTCGATACGACACACAGCTGCTCATCGAAGGGGAAAACCTCGATGCAGATGCGATCAACGCCTACTTTGCACAGCATTTCCAAGGCGACTGCCTGCTGGCGGTGGGGGATGAGTCGCTGATCAAGATCCATTTTCATACCAATGAACCGTGGGAGGTGCTCCGGTACTGCGCGGCGCTGGGCGAGATTTTCGATATCGTGGTGGAGGATATGGACCGGCAGTCCCGCGGCCTGAAGGGCTGAACCAAAACGACCGGCGGAAAGAGAAGACAATGCGAGAAGCCCTGCTGTTCCCCGGCTGTCGGGGACCGGCGGGGCTCCTTATGTATCCGCGGCAGCGGCTATAAGCGGGAAAAATCGTTTGATTTTTCCCTTTCTTTTTTCATCCGATTAAGCCGACCGGCATGGGATAAGACGCTAATAGAAAGATTTGGCGGTTGACTTTCTCTCTACTATGTGATACAGTATAGCGGTAGTCAGCATTACTGCATACCGTCGCACCACACAGAGGAGGGCAAGGTTTTGGATCATCTGACAGAAATGCTCAAAGGCGTATTGGAAGGCTGCGTGATGGAGATCCTAAGCCGTGAAGAAGCCTACGGCTATGAAATCACGCGGCGGCTCAACGCCCTCGGTTTTACCGATGTGGTGGAAGGGACGGTCTATACGATTTTGATACGACTGGAACGAAACGGGCTGGTGGAGACGGCGAAAAAGCCGTCCGTTCTGGGTCCGCCGCGCAAGTTTTATACGCTCAACGAGGCCGGCCGTGCCGAGCTTTGCCGTTTCTGGGAGAGATGGGCGTTTGTCGTGTCCAGGCTCAGCCAGTTAAAGGAGGGAACGTGAACATGCCAACATCCATTTTGGATATACTTGTGGGCGATCGCGATGAAAAGCGGGCGTACCGGCAGCTCATGAAACGGGTGAACGCCCTGCCGGGAACCTATCGGGCCGCCTTCAAAAAGATACAGGCGTATCTGTACAGCACCGGCGCGGCCGGCTGCGATATAAGCGCGCTCACCGATTTGGCGGAGCTTTTGGAAGGCGGCGCGGCAGAAAAGCGGCCGGTTTCCGCCCTTATCGGCGAAGACGCCGCGGCCTTCTGCGACGAGTGGAGCCGGGCCGCTTCGGTTGGAACGATTACGTCGCGGGAAAAGCTGAACCGCGATATTCTGGAGTATTTTCGAGGGGAGGAAAAAGCCGGTGATGGAGCTCATGAACAGGATGCGGGAAGATAAGAAGCGGTACCGGGACCAGCAGGAAAGAATACAGGCGCTGCCGCCGGATTATCGGTTTGTTCTGGAAAAGATGCAGGGCTATATGTGGAGCTTTGCAGGCGGCGACGGCTTCGACACGCTCCGGACCCAGGAAGAGGTGCTGGCGCTGTTTGAGGCCGGCGCTGCCGAAGGCAAGCATGTGCTCGATGTGACGGGTGAGGATGTCGCCGGGTTTTGTGACGAGCTGATGCGCGGCAACCGCTCCTGGATGGACGGTCGGCGCCGAAGGCTGAACCGGGCTTTGAGAAAAAGCGGGACGAAGGCTCCCCGTGTGCAGGGGGAATAAAAGCCCCTTATGCGACAAACCAGGACCGGCGCGACAGCTGTCGCGCCGGTCCTGGTTTAGAAGGCTTATTCCTGAATGCCGGGAATTTTCGGAAGCTGATCAAAGCCGACCTGCAGATCCGCGTCGGTGGGAACGTAATCGCTCATCCGCCCTTCCAGATACGCGGTGTAGGCGTTCATATCGAAGTAACCCGTGCCGGTGAGACCAAACAGAATGGTCTTGGCCTCGCCGCTTTCACGGCAGCGAATCGCCTCATCAATGGCAACGCGGATGGCGTGGGACGATTCGGGGGCAGGCAGAATGGTCTCATATTTAGAGAACATGGTCGCCGCCTCAAACACCTTGGTCTGCTCCACCGCCACGGCGCGCATATACCCGTCGTGGTACAGCTTGGACAGGATGGGGCTCATGCCGTGGTAGCGCAGGCCGCCCGCGTGGTTGGGGGAGGGGATGAATTCGCTGCCCAGCGTATACATGCGGGCGAGCGGGGTCACATGACCGGTGTCGCAGAAATCGTACGCATACCGCCCGCGGGTCAGCGAGGGACAGGAGGCCGGTTCCACCGCAATAAAATCGGTGTTCGGCCGGGTGCCATTGAGCTTATCCTGCATAAAGGCGCCCATCAGGCCACCGAGGTTGGACCCGCCGCCTGCGCAGCCGATGACGATGTCGGGGTACTCCCCGATCTTCTCCATCGCCAGCTTGGACTCGAGGCCGATAATCGACTGGTGCAGCAGTACCTGGTTCATCACCGAGCCGAGCACATAGCGGCAGTCGGGGGTGTGCAGGGCTTTTTCGATCGCTTCCGAAATGGCACAGCCCAGGGAACCCCCGGTGCCGGGATGGGCCTTGAGGATGGCGCGGCCCACCTCGGTGGTGTCGGAGGGACTGGGGATGATATCCGCGCCGAAGGTCTGGATAACCGCCTTGCGGAAGGGCTTCTGCTCATAGCTGACCTTAACCATGTAGACAGTTAAATCCAGGCCGTAATGCGCGCAGGCCATGGAGAGGGCGGTACCCCACTGTCCCGCGCCGGTTTCGGTGGTCAGGGATTTGAGCCCCTGCTTCTTGGCATAGTAGACCTGCGCGGCGGCCGAGTTGAGCTTGTGGGAGCCGGAAGTGTTGTTGCCCTCAAATTTATAGTAGATCTTAGCAGGCGTATCCAGTGCCTTCTCCAGATTGTAGGCCCGGATCAACGGAGAGGGACGGAAGATTTTGTAAAAGTTCTGCACTTCCTCGGGGATGTCGATATACCGATCGGTACTGTTCATCTCCTGGGCACACAATTCTTCGCAAAAGATGGGCAGCATATCCTCCGGTCCCACTGGCTTATGGGTAGCGGGATGGAGGTACGGATCGGGCTGCTCCTTCATGTCGGCCCGCAGGTTATACCACTGCTTGGGCATCTCGTCTTCCGTCAGATAAACGCGGTAGGGGATCTTGCTCATTGGTTTCATCCTTTCGTATCGTGATGGCGGCGTCAGTTGCCGCATTCAATGCTGATCTCATTGAAGGTGGTCAGCAGATCGTCGATGGAGGCATTGCGCTTGTCCTCGCCCTTCAGGTCTTTTACACAGGTCCCCTGGTGCATCATCACCAGACGGCTGCCGTATTCCAGGGCGAAGCGGAGGTTGTGGGTGACCATCAGGGTGGTCACGCCCCGTTCCCGCACCAGCTTGTCGGTCAGTTCCATAATGGTGCGGGAGGATTTGGGATCCAGGGCGGCGGTGTGCTCGTCCAGGATCAGCAGGTCGATGTCGGTCATATTGGCCAGCACCAGAGCCAGGGCCTGCCGCTGCCCTCCCGACAGGGAACCCACCTGGACCTGCAGCCGGTTTTCCAGACCCATGCCGCAGGTTTCCAGCAGGGAGCGGTAATGATCCAGCCGCTTTTTGTTGATTGCGCGGCCTAGGCCGTAGGTGCCTTTTTTGCTGTCGGCCAGCGCCATGTTTTCCAGGATGGTCAGATTGGAGCAGGAGCCCATGGCCGGATCCTGGAACACCCGCCCGATGAAGGCGGCCCGCTGGTATTCCTTCATCCGGGTGATGTCCCGGCCGCCAAAGGTGATGGAGCCGCCCTCGATGGGCAGCGAGCCGCACAGGATATTCAGCAGGGTGGTCTTACCCGAGCCGTTGGAGCCGATGATGGAGACGAACTCGCCCTTATCCACCTGGAAGTTAAACCGATCAAAAAGGGTGGTTTCGTCCGGGGTGCCGATGTGGAAGCGCTTGACGATGTTTTCCAGCTTAATCACGGCTTGCCGACCTCCCTTTATCCAACACATTGCTGAGCACCAGCACCAGCACAAAGAGCGCGGCCATGATCAGCTTGAGCTGATCGCTGAAGCCCATGGCATCCGCCACCGAGAGGCAGGCCATATACAGCACCGAACCGAGAATCACCTTGCTGGTATCCCGCAGAAAACGGACCCGGCGCAGCAGGCTGATGCCGATGATCACCGAGGCCAGCCCCGTTACTACCATACCGGTGCCGAACTGCAGGTCGGCCGATCCCTTGTCCTGTGTGATCAGGGCGCCTGCCAGGCCGGCGAAGCCGTTGCCCAGGGCCAGACCCAGGATCTTGGACATGCCGGGGTTGCGGGCCAGCATGGTGACGAACCGGTCATTGCTTCCTGTGGCCCGCAGAAGCATTCCTGATTTGGTGGAAAAATACCAGTCGAGCAGCAGCTTGCAGATCACCGCCATCACCAGCATGAGGATCAGGGGCCGCAGGCTGAAACCGCCCACATATTCCGGGATCAGGGAAACGGGAAGGGTGTTTATGACGGTGGGGGCACGGAAAAAGGAGGCGATGGACATCCCGCCGGTACCGGCCTTCATGAGCATCAGATTCACCGACAGCAGCGCGGTCATCACCAAGATGCCGCATAGCAGGGGACGGATTTTCAGCTTGACGTGCAGCAGCCCGGTCACGCAGCCCGCCGCCGCCCCGGCCGCGAAGGCCGCCAGCAGCGCCAGCCACGGATTGACGCCCTTGAGAATCAATATAGCGGAGACCACACCGCCCAGCGGCACCGTTCCGTCCACCGACAGATCCGGAAAATCCAGAATGCTGTAGGTGATATAGACGCCCAGCGCCAGCACGGCGTACAGGAATCCCTGCTTGAGATTGACGATTACCAGATTGAGAAAGATGTCCATCGGAACACGATCCTTTGCTTGTTATTCTGCGGCGGTATTCTGAGCGGACTGATAGGCCTCCGGCACGGTCAGCCCCAGTGAGGCGGCCACGTCGCCGTTGTAGACGGGGAAGCTGTCCTTGACCAGCACGACGGGGGTGTCCGCCGCGTTTACGCCGCCCAGCACCTGCGCGGCCAGTGCGCCGGTTTCCTTGCCAAGCGCCACATAATCGAGGCTTTCGGAGGCCAGGCAGCCCTTGACCACTTGTTCTATCTCCGAACCGTAGACGGGGATTTTGGCCTGATTGGCCTGCTCGAGCACCACCGTCAGGTTATCCACCACCAGGTTGTCGGTGAAATTGTTGATGCAGTCCACCTGGCCTGCCAGCGAGGCGGCCGCCGTGGGGATATCCGCCGCGGCCTGCACGCCCTTTTCTACGATTTCAAAGCCGTATTCGGGCGCCAGCTTTTTGATTTCCGCCAGATTGGAGGCGGAATTGGCCTCGGCAGTGTTGTAGAGGATACCAATCTTTTTGGCGTCGGGCTGGAAGGCGCGGATCATTTTCAGCTGCCCCTCCAGATTCAGCCGGTCGGAGCTGCCGGTGCAGTTAACGCCGGGTTTTTCCAGCGATTCCACCAGCTTCGAGTTGGCGGCCACCGGATCGGACACGGCGCAGAAAATCACCGGAATGCGTTCCTTGGCGGCGGCGTAGGCCGACGTGGCCGCGGGGGTGGCGATGCCGACGATCATGTCGTAGTTTTTGGCCGCCATGTTGCCCGCAATCTGGTCGGCGGTGGTGGTGCTTCCCTGGGCATTTTTGAAATCGATGGTGCAGGTTTCCCCGTCCTTATAGCCGGCTTCCTCCAGCCCCTGAATCAACCCGTCATAGCAGTTGTCAAGCGAGGAGTGGACGGCGAACTGGATAACCCCGATGGTGGGCTTGTCGGTGCCGCCGCTTTCTGAGGAGCCGGCGGGGCTTTGGGAACAGGCAGAAAAGGCGAGCATGCTGGCCGCGGCAAGAACGGCGGCGGAAAATCGGATGACTTTTTTCATATGGAAAACTCCTTACTATCTTCACAAAGGGATGAATGGGCGGTAAGTTCAAACCCGCCATCGCCATCGTTTGCTTTGCATAAAAACGCCTCCTCGTGATATGAAAACAACAAAAAAGCCCTTGCCCCAATCAACATTGGGACAAGAGCCTTGTTTACTCCTGCGGTACCACCCGAATTTATCCGCGTTACACGGATACACTTTCTCTGCGCACACATGATGCACACTTCCTTGATAACGGGTGAAGCTCCCGTCGCACCTAAAGCGGTCCAACCGCTCTCGGATTGCCCTCGTAAGTCCATTCGGCCGGGCCGTCGCTGCCGCAATTCCACCATCTGCGGCTCTCTTGGTGCGCCGGACATCCTGCGTACTACTCTTACTCATCGGTTTTTCTGTTTACCACATTATACGCGACGTTTTTCAATTTGTCAACCCTTATTTTTGGGGCAGCAGATCGGGCAGCACGGCGGTCACCGTTTTTTCCTGCGCGAAGCCGCTCACATTGTAGAGAACCAGCAGGTCGGTGACCTTCTCCTCGGTCAGCAGGTCGGTGAGCGGCGTCTTATAATACCGAGGATCGACGAGCAGAATGGTTTCGTAATGCGCGGTCAGGAAGGGAACCATCGCGTTGGCATAGGAATCCTTGATGAGCAGCAAGACGCGGCCGTTATCCGCGCTTCCCTCGACGCGGGCGAAAGGGTGATTGCCGCCCAGGAAATAGGCGTATTTATCCTTTTGTTCCAGGAAAGAGGGATCGTACAGCGAGGGAAGCGACCCGCCCTCCCACGTGGCGGAGCAGGTTTCCTGTGCCGCCGTGGTCCAGGCCTCCATTCGATCGGGCTGTATGGTGTACAGGTTGGCTTTGGAATACACCGTGCCGTAAAATTCCTCGGTGAGAAGCTGTACCTGGAACGCGTCGCGCGGGGTGGGGGTCAGCTGCATCGACGCCGCCCAGGCGGTGTAGCCGGCATAGGCCCCGGCTGTGGTCCAGTGGTGATCGGTGCGGTAAAAGGGACCATCCGCTTTGGCGGCGGTCAGGGCGTCCCAGGGATTCACCAAGCTATCGCCCACCGCCTGCCCCATCCGGTCGATGACCGCCCGCTGGTCCGGCACGGGGGCAAGAGGCGGCAGCTTTTCGGGAAAGATAGCCGCCGCGGTGGGAACGAGCATGACCCGCGCCTGCAAATCGGGGACGAGGGCCTGCGCCCGTGCGGTGAACGTCGCCACCGCGTCGCAGTTGGATTCCACAAGCGCTGTATCATAGGCGTCCGTTTTTTCAAACAGGTACCCGTCCCGGCCGAAATAGGCGCGGCCGTTGTCCCGGCCGAGCGCGGCATATTGCGTCAGCGTTTTAAGCCCGACCCAGCCGTCCCGGTTCCAGAACTGATCGGTGGTATACGATTCAAAGGCGGAGGTGAACCGCCCGGAAAACAGATCATCGAGCGAAAAGGAGGGGCAGGTCTGCAGGTAGCGGTTTTCGGTTTCGGAAAATTCCTTTTGCGGCGTGAGGAGGTTGGCAACCGTGCCGCAGGCCAGCGCGGCGACAAAGGTGCCAGTGACAATCCACGCTTTTTTGTCCATGTGCTCTCCTCCTAAAACCGGAAATACAAAAACGGGTTATACGACGCGTCCACCAGAAAGGCAACCGACAGCACGCAGATGACGAGCAACGGAACCGCCTCGGCAATGCCGGCAGCCACCGGTTTGGCGCGCAACGCCCCTTCCGCCCGGCGATACAGCTTCATGGGCAGCGGCGTGGCTCCCAAAATCAGCACGATGAGCAGCACCGCATTGGTATACAGGGTATACAGCCCCGCATCATTCCACGGGCCGGCACCCCAGCCGCCGACCAGCGCCCACAAGTAGCGCAGGCCGTCGCCGAGCGAGTCGAAGGCAAAGATGGCCCAGCTTATCATGACGAGCAGCATGGTATACAGGTGCAACAGCCAGCGCGGCGCTTTCTCCAGGAACCGGTGCAGCACAAATTTCTCCAGAATCAGCAGCACACCAAAGTACAGGCCCCAGACCACAAAGTTCCAGCTCGCGCCGTGCCAGACGCCGGTGAGCATCCAGACCACCAGCAGATTGCGCAGCTGCTTGGCCTTGCCGTGACGGTTGCCGCCCAGCGGAATATACACATATTCCCGGAACCAGGAGGACAGGGAAATATGCCAGCGCCGCCAGAAATCGGTGATGCTCACGGCGATATAGGGATAGTTGAAGTTTTCCAGAAAGTGAAAGCCCAGCATGCGTCCCAGCCCGATGGCCATATCGGAATACCCGGAAAAGTCAAAATAAATCTGCATCGTAAAGGCGATCAGGCCGATCCAGGCGGAGAGCACGGGCAGGGTGGTGACATCCTGCGCGGAAATGGCGGCCCACACCGCACCGATGTTGTTGGCGAGCAGCACCTTTTTCCCGAGGCCCGCCACAAACCGGCGCACACCGGAGGAGAAAAGCTCCGCCGATTCCCGGCGGTTGTCCAGTTCAGCCGAGACGGTGGACATGCGTACGATGGGGCCGGCGATAAGCTGCGGAAAAAGGGAGACATAGGTGCCGAAGTTGATGAGGCTTTTCTGCACCGGCACATCGCCGCGGTACAGATCGATGAGATAGGACATCGCCTGGAAGGTATAAAAGGAAATGCCGATGGGCAGCGGCAGGTTCAGCCCCGGAATGGCAAGCCCGAGCAGGCCGTTCAGATTGCCGATGATGAAATCGGTATACTTGAACACGCCGAGCAGGGCGAGGTTGAGCACTACCGACAGGATCAGCACCCGCTTGGCGCTGCGCTCCCTGCCCTTGCGGAGAAAATGATGCATCCACAGTCCCAGACTGTAGTCCATCACAATGGAGAAGATCATGAGCGCCAGGTATTTTGGCTCGCCCCAGCCGTAAAACAGCAGGCTGAATACCAGCAGCACCACGTTTTTGAAGCGCCGCGGCACAATAAAATACACCGCGAGCACCGCCGCCAGGAAATAAAACAAAAACAAAATACTGCTGAAAACCATGCGGGCCCCTTTCCTCCCCGGTCACGCCGGAGGCCATTCCCTTTTTTAAAACGTTAACGCAACAGGATTAGCTGAACAGCTTGTCAATGGCATCGCGCGCCTGGGCGGCGTCGCTGCACACGCAGAGAATGACGTACTTGTCCCGTACCTCGATGACGGCGTCGTTCAGCTTGGCCACTTCGGCGGGGGCGTAGCTTTCAAAGGTGGAAATCTGATCCGCTACGCGCGTTTCCATCGCTTCCTTAACACGGGCCGCCGCGTCGGTATCCTTAGCCTCAATGACGACGATTTCGTCGGCCGTGGCTTCGGCACTGGTATACGCCGCCTTGCTTTGCACATCTGCGTCCTGCACGTCGTACAGGTTGCTGAACATGGCATCCGAGAGAGCGGCGAGCGAATCGTCCACCGGCGCTTCGGATTTGAGGGTATCCGCCGCCGCCTGCACGTCAAGTGTGACCGGCTCCTTGGAGCAGCCGGTCAACAGCATGGTAAAAGCCAGCGCACCGGCCAGCATACCATAAAAAACTTTTTTCATGATAAAAACCTCCTTATATTCCTGCTGCAATAGTGTGTGCCTTTGCGGCAGGGATTCAGTATACCACATTTTTCCGGCCTTGTACAACCGTTTCAGGACGTGTGATCCCGGAGATACCGCAGCCATTTGAAGCAGTATTCGCGGTTGAGGTGGATGCCGTCCGAAGCGCTGCCTTCCGGCAGTGCGCCGTTGTCCAAATCCAGGCCTTCCGACACGTCGAGATAGGTCACCTGTTTTTCCGTGCACATTTGCTGGATCAGCTCATTATAGCGGTTGATTTTGGGGTTATTATAAATTTTGTCCGCATCGGATTTCGTTTTGGTGACGGGCAGGATGGCCTGCACATAGATGGTGGCACCAGGCTGCAGGCGCTTGACCTCATCCACCAGCTTGCCGTAATCCTGAATAAACACCGATTCGTATGCCCAGCCCAATTCGTTGACGCCCAGCATGATATAGACCTTTTTGAAGGTCTTGGATTGCATATCCACGGGGATCGTCACCTTTTTGTCCCCCTGCTTGACAAATTCCTTGGTGAAAAAGGTGTTGACCATCAGGCCCTTGCTGGCATAAAAGGTGGCGTTGGGCACACCGATATACAGCTGCAGGCCTTCGGTGCGGGAATCGCCGATGAAGGCCACGTTGTCAAAGCAGGGATCCTCTGCCACGTTATCCGAACTGCCCGATGAAGGGGAGCCGGTGCTTGTGGGAGCTGACGTGGCAGTGGTGGTTGTGGTGGTTGTCGTTGCCGATGTTGTCGTCGTGGCGGCAGAGCTGTCGGCGGCAGGACGCTTGCCGGGCTGACGCAGCAGGAAAAGGGCGATGAGCACCAGCAAAACCACCACCCCGACGGCAATGCCGAGGAGCAGCAGGATCCGCAGGTTGCGGCGGCGACGCCTCCGTTTTCTTTTCAGTGCGCTGTTGCTTTGAGACGGTCGGATCATAATACGGCGTCATCCTTTCACCTTGTTTTGCTTTGCCCATTTGCCGGTCAGGGCAGGGTCAAAAAAGTATCGCCTCTATTATAGTCAGGATACCGGGTAAAGTAAATGGGGGGAATACATTTCTTCAGCAAAAATTAAGGTATTCCAATCGGCGCTCTGCGGGGCGGTGCACGGCACCGTACAATTCGATCGAAGCAGCGGGAGGGGACGGAATTATACACAAAGGAGATGTGGTCTTTGCGCTGTTGCCGCACGGTGTTTGATTTGTCTCCGGCAACCGTTTCCATTACACTTAACGGGGATGTGTATATCAACATCAAAATCAGGGAACGGGTCCACTTAATGGAGAATCTCGGTGCATCGGAACGCATGGCAGCAGAGCGGCCTAGCCTCTTTACAAAAAAGCGCGCCCCTTGCATAAGGGACGCGCTTTTTATCGGGCGTGCCAGTATTTGCGATCGAGGGAGCGGTACTGAATGGCCTCCCCGATATGCTGCCTGGTAATGATCTCGCTGCCGGCGAGGTCGGCTATGGTGCGTGCCACCTTCAGCAGCCGGTCATAGCCGCGCACGGACATCTCGAGCTTTTCGTACGCGGCGCGCAGCAGCGCCTGCGCGTCGGGGGTCAGGACACACCAGCGTTTGATGCCGGAAGACGGGATGCGGGCATTGGCCGTGATGCCGGTACCGGCAAAGCGTTCCTGCTGGATACGATGGGCGGCGTTAACCCGCTGCCGTATGGAAGCGGAGGACTCCGCCTGCGCAGACGCCTGCAGTTCGGTAAAGGTGACGGTGGACAGCTCGACGTGCATGTCGATGCGATCCAACAGGGGGCCGGAAATGCGGGAAAGATACCGCTGCACGGCACCGGGTGAACAGGTGCATTCCCGGGTGGGATGGCCGTAATATCCGCAGGGGCATGGATTCATGGCGGCAACCAGCATGAAAGAACAGGGATAGGTGACCGAAGCGTTGACGCGCGAGATCGTGACCGTCTGATCCTCCAGCGGCTGGCGCAGGCTTTCCATCGCGGCCCGGCTGAATTCGGCCAGCTCGTCAAGAAACAGGATGCCGCTATGTGCCAGAGAAACCTCCCCGGGACGGGGTATCAGGCCGCCGCCCGTCAGCCCCTGTGGGGAAATGGTGTGGTGGGGCGCGCGGAACG
Source organism: uncultured Oscillospiraceae bacterium (assembly GCA_902478605.1). Lineage (GTDB taxonomy): Bacteria > Bacillota > Clostridia > Oscillospirales > Acutalibacteraceae > UMGS856. Next base: position 1,214 of record CABSLQ010000043.1, on the reverse strand, counting down.
GCCGGCTGGCCAGCAGACCGGCGCCGGCGGGAAGGGTGCCGGCCACTGAGTGAATTTTGGTGGCGGCGAGCGCCTCTTCAGGTGTCATATCGGGCAGAATGGAGGGGATGCGGCGGGCCAGCATGCTTTTGCCCGAGCCGGGCGTCCCGATGAAAAGCAGGTTGTGCATGCCAGCCGCAGCGATCTCGGCCGCCCGCCGGGCGACGGTTTGCCCCATGACGTCGGAAAAGTCGGGCCCGGTCTGCCCTCCCGCTGCCGATACAGCGGCGGGCACGGCGGGGGCCAGCGGCGCTTCCCCGGCCAGATGGGCGAGCAGAGCGGCCGTGCTGGTCACAGGGTAGACCTCGATGCCGTCCACCACGGCCCCTTCCGCCGCATTGGCGGCGGGGACAAATATGCGCCGTATGCCGGCCTGCCGGGCGGACACGACCATGGGAAGCACGCCGCGCACCGGGCGCACTTCGCCCGTCAGCGACAGCTCGCCCAAAAAGGCGCAGTCGTCGAGTGTGCGATAGGCTTCGTCCCGCTTCAGCTGGCTGCTGGCGGCGAGGAGGGCCAGAAAAAGGGGAAGGTCGTAAATCGGCCCTTCCTTGCGCACCGCGGCAGGGGCCAGGTTGACCGTAATGCGGCTCACCGGATAGGAGAAGCCGCCGTTTTTAATGGCGGCGCGCACCCGATCCCGCGATTCACGTACCGCCGTATCGGGCAGGCCCACCACATCGAATCCGGGCAGCCCCGCGGATAAGTCGGCTTCTACATCCACGGGAAAACCGTCGATGCCGAACAACCCCATGCTCCGTATATAGGCGACCATGGCCATCCCTCCTGTTTTGCCAGTATACAGGATTTTCCAGAAGCGGACAATGAAGAGTGACATATATTCACATATACGTGAAAATATATCACAGTTCAAGCGGTCGTAGTGAATACGCGGCGGAATGGCGTTTGCGGCTTGTCGATAAAGGAACAGCGGAAGCATGCCGTATTCCAACGTGGCGGATTTGTTCCTGCACCTCCTAAGGCGACATTGCCGGCCCGGTGAGCCGCGGGCCGTGAAATACGCCGTATAAGCGAACCCAGGGGGGAAACACATGGGTGTTTCCCCCCTGGGCTTAGAGTGTCAAAAAACTTTTTAGCGAATAGCCATATGCACAAACGTAGAATTCTTATGCGTCGCATCGGGGAACCCCCGGCGAGGGTTCCCCGCCGTAAAA
>CABSLQ010000042.1 GCA_902478605.1 uncultured Oscillospiraceae bacterium | reverse complement strand
TGGAGCGGGTGATGGGAATCGAACCCACACGACCAGCTTGGAAGGCTGGGGTTCTACCATTGAACTACACCCGCGAATAGACCAGCCGGTTCCCATCGCAGCGTACAATATGATAGCATATCCCCCGTGCCCTGTCAAGCCTTTTTTCACCGTGCGCAAAGCGGCATGGCCGCCCCGGCACATGCCGCTTTTATTTCTTGTACAGGCTGAGGATATGCTCCTCCTTTTCGCCGCGGATCTCGTATTCCCACAGCTCCAGATCGTATTCCGCCAGCAGGGCGTCCACCTTTTCCTTCACCGCGGCGGGCCGCTGGAAAAACAGCGCCGCGTTGGCGTAGGTCTCCGGGGAAAACCGCATTTCCACCGCCGTTTTTCCCAGGCGCACCTGCTGCGCGATGACCCGGGCGATCTCGTCCTTTTCATATGTATCGATATAGGTGCCGCTGTGCCGGAAAAAGTTCGCCTCGGTGGCGGTGCAGGTATCCACGCCGATGTTGTCCGTGTCAATATCATGCGATATCCGGATATCCTCGGTGGTCAGGTTAAAATAGTTGTGCCGCAGCCGATCCTCGCTGTCGTCCCAGGTGACGTCCAGGTGATAGTTGCGCCCGTCGACGGTCACCAGGTTCCACATATGCGCCACGCCCGTCTTTTTCCCCGAACCGCTCACCAACGTGCATTCCATCCCCACTTTGTGCAGCAGATACTGCATCGCCCGGGAATACCCCTCGCACACCGCCCGGCCCTCCACCAGCGCGCCGTATACGGTGAAGGCATTGGGATAGGCGGAAGCGGGATTCTCGCTTGCCGCGGCCTCCTCGTCGTAGGTGCAGCGCGCGGCAACCGCATCGTGCAGCGTCAGCTCCTTGCTGAAGGCATACTCGCCCGGGCGGATATCCTGCAGGATCTCCTCCGTCACGGCGTCCAGCTGCCGCTGGGCACCGGCGCGCTCCTGCGCGTTCATGGTGTACACGAGGCTTATCGCGTCGTAATATTCCCGCCCCTCGGTGTTGCGCCCGCTCAGGCCGTACACGTTGCCCACATAAAAAAACTGCGGATTGTCCCACGTAAAGGCGGTATACAGGGTTTTGGCCTCCTGCTGGCTGAGCAGACTGCGGGGCAGCTCCACCTTCACGCCGATGTATTCCCGGGGCTTGGTGCCGCTCTGGCTGTCGGCGACCAGCACCGTCTCATCCCGGCCGAAGCCGTCCACCACCGCCTCGTACATCGCGGCATAGCATTCCTGCAGCCGGGCGGAAAGCCGCTGATAGCTCCAGCGGGTGTCGTACGCGCCGGTATCCCGCGGGCCGGCGCTTTCCGTCCCCGTTCCGGCGTCCGGCCAGAGCCAGCCGCACCCCCCACAGCCCAGCAGCAGGACACACGCCATCAGCGCCACCAGCAACCTTTTCAACGTGTGTCCCCCTCCCGGCCATTTCTTTCTTTTATTCTATCATGGCCCACCACGCCGTGCCACTGGAAAAATGCAGATATTTCATAAAAAATGCGCTTGTTTTTATGGCTCGTTCCCAAACACCGCTTCCAGCTTGGCGGGCGCGTCGTCCGCCATCCGGAAGGCCATGGCCTCCCCGCTGCCGGTATACTGCCCGTCGAGCGACACGCTTGCACAAATGCTGCCCGTGTTGCGCGCGGCGAGGTATTCCAGCCCGGGCTTTGCCGCAATAAAATGCGATATCTTGATATCCGACTGCAGCAGCCCGACAAAATTGTCAAAATCCGCCTGCAAATCCCGGTCGGCAACCAGATACTGGTTGATCACCGCACTGGCCAGCTGGGCCTGCACATCGGCCTGCTGCTTGCGCCCGCCGTTCCAGGTCGGGTAGCGCAGGACGCTTACCACCTGGGAGGCGGTCAGGCTGGTCAGCCCGCCGCGCAGCTGGATCGATTCGCCCGGCGTCTCGCTCTGGTAGTTCAAATCCTCCGGAATGGTGAAAAGCACGCCCTTGTCCAGCTTTCCGAGCAGCGTCTCCGCCTTGTCATAGGTGAGCACGGCATAATTGTCAAACGTCAGCCCGATCAGCCGGGAAACCGCCTCCTGCGCCTGCCGCGCCCCGTCCGACGCGTACACCTCGAACAGCCGCTTTTCCGCGGTGCCCACTTCCACCAGGGTATCCCGCGGGATGGCCAGGGTGCGTATGCGGGCGTTGGCCGGGTCGGTATGCACCGCGACAAAGCCCTGCGCCTCCTCGTCCACCGTCACCAGGAAAAGGTCGCGCTCGTCCTCGCTGGTAAAGGCGATGGACTGGGAGGTGGCGGATTCGGCGGCAGGGGCCGAGACGCCGGCCTCCCGGCGTTCCTGATTGATTTTGACCACCATCCACAGGCAGAGCCCGCCGAAAACCAGCAGGAATACGAGAAACACCAATAAAAAGACCGCCAGACTGCTCAGCCGGCCCTTTTTCTTTTTGGACAGGGACCCCATGGTGCCATTCCCCTTTCGCAACGCCGAAAAAACTCCAGTTTATGACTGTTTTTGTATTATACCAGATAAGGAGCGGCCCTGGCAACTACAGTTCTGTAACATTTGGCTACAGAACTGTAATACTTGCCGCCGATAGTGTTTCCCGCGCCGGCGCCGGCATACGCACCGCGGTGCTTCCGCGCAAAAAAGGCGGAAGCATCGCCAGATGCTTCCGCCTTTTTCTGTATATATCCCGGGGGGTACAAAACCATTTAAAGCCGCGACGCCATCTCCCGCATACAGGCGGGGCACACGTTCTTGCCCTTGAACCGCTCCACATTGCGCGATTCCCCGCAGAATATGCAGGACGGTTCATACTTCCGGAAAATCAGCGTGCCGCCGTCCACAAAAATTTCCATCGAATCCCCGGCCTTGATGCCCAGTGTGCGCCGGCATTCCATCGGCAGCACCACCCGGCCGAGGCTGTCCACCCGCCTCACAACACCCGTCGATTTCATGCCAACCCACCCCTAATTTCCATTATGCATCGTATTATACTGAATTTTCCAATAATTGTCAACCATTATTTTCTCGAGTTTCTTGATTTTCTGCGTCAATTTGTATATTTTTGTAGATCGGTAATTTTTTCTTGCAATTTGGCCCGCTTTCCTGTAAGATAGAAAGCAAGCGATTTAAACCGTAACGGTTTAAAGTAATAAAGCGGAGGCGATTGTCTATGTCTGCCCAGACCGTCATCTGGATAACCATTGCGGTGTATTTCCTCTTCATGCTGGCCGTGGGCCTGCTCAACAGCCGGCGGACCAAAAGCATGGGCGAATTCACCGTCGGCGGGCGCAACGCGGGCGCCTGGATGTCTGCGCTGTCCTACGGCACGGCGTATTTTTCCGCGGTGATGTTCATCGGCTATGCGGGAAGCACGGGCTGGCGCTACGGCATCTGGGGGGTGCTGCCCGGCATCGGCAACGCCGTCATCGGGTCGCTGCTGGCCTGGCTGGTGCTGGCCAGGCGCACCCGCACCGCCACCCGCCGCCTTAAAATTAAGTCCATGCCCCAGTTCTTTGACCAGCGGTTTAACAGCGGGGCGATGAAGCTGTTCGCCACCTTTGTCATTTTTATCTTCCTGCTGCCCTATTCCGCGTCGGTGTACAAGGGGCTGACGAGCGTGTGCGCGGTGCTGCTCAAGGTGGACGAGCAGGTCTGCATGGTGGTCATTGCGCTGGCCTCGATGGTGATCGTGGTGCTCGGCGGCTACGCCGCCCAGCTGAAGGCGGATTTTGTGCAGGGGATCATCATGCTCGTGGGCGTGGTGGCCCTGATTGCGGCGGTCATCCGCTGCGACACGGTGGGCGGCCTGCAGGCGGGCCTGTCCGCCATCGCGGAAAAAACCGAGGCGCTGCAGCTCGGCGTGCAGGATCACCTGGCGCTGTGGGCCACGGTGCTCATGACCTCCTTCGGGACGTGGGGCCTGCCCCAGATGATCCACAAATACTACGGCATCCGCGACGACAAGGAGGTGCGGCGCGGCACCGTCATTTCCACCCTCTTCGCGCTGGTGGTCGCGGGCGGCGGGTATTTCATCGGGTCGCTTTCCCGCCTCTTCTTCACCGCGCTGCCCTCCCCGCCCGCCGGCGGCGCGGGCCACCCCGACTACCTCGTGCCCAACATGCTCGTCCAGGCGCAGCTGCCCACCGTGCTGCTCGGCGTGGTGCTCGTGCTGCTCATCGCGGCGTCGGTGTCCACCCTGTCCTCCATCACCATCACCGCTTCCTCCACCCTGACGATGGACTGGATCGCGGCGCGGCTGCGCCCCGGCATGTCGTCGGCCGCCACCGCCCGGCTGACCAAGGGGCTGTGCGCCGTGTTCATCGTGCTGTCCTATGTCATCGCCAACACCGACACCCCCATCCTCGACATGATGTCCTATTCCTGGGGCATTCTGTCCGGGGCGTTTCTGGCGCCCTATGCCATCGCGCTGTACTGGAAGGGGATCAACCGGGCGGGCGCCTGGGCCGGCATGCTCGGCGGCTTTATCGCGGCGGCGCCCCCCGTGGTTTGCAAGCTGCTCTTCCCCGGCGCTTCGCTGCCCTGGCTGGGCAAAATCGCCGACTGCGGCCCCCATTTCGCCTGCGCGGCGATGGTGGTTTCCTTCGGGCTCTGCCTGGCGGTGAGCCTCCTCGCCCGCCGGGCCGGCTGGAAGGCGGGCACGCCCAACCCCGCCTTCTACGCGGAAGCGGCGGCGGAATAAGGGACGCGGCGGCCTGTCACGCCGGACGGTTTTTGGAGGAACGCCGGGGCGGCTTCTCCTTTTCCGACGACTCCAGGAGCGACTGCGCGAACTTAAGCGATCGCAGCACCGTCAGCGCCCCGTCCTTCCCCCGCTCGTCCAGTGTCATAAACAGGGCGTTCATTTCCGCAATCCGCTTCACCTCATCTTCTTCCTGCGTCATAGCACGCCTCCTTTATTAACTTAGTTGATACTGTAAATCAATTAAGTTAATAAGTCAACACCTTTTCTTGACTTTGTTAAGATTTTCAGTTACAGTATGAGATGAGGTGATACGCCAACATGAACAGAGTAAAAGCCTTGCGTGAACATCTGGGTCTCAACCAGGCAAAGTTTGCGGAAAATTTGGGCGTGACCGGTGCGTGGATATCCAAGCTGGAGAAGACCGACCGGGATTTGAATGCCAAGCTGGCGCGGCTCATCTGCCTGACCTACGGCGTCAACGCCCACTGGCTGGAAACGGGCGAGGGCGCCATGTTTGACGCCGATCCCGCTGCGGCCGGCCAGCTGGCGGAGGCGATGGAGATTTTCAAAAGCCTGCGCCCCGCCTTTCAGGAATTTGCCCTGGAGCAGATGCGCCGGCTGGTCGATTTGCAGAAGAAAACCGGCCCGGCGTGAACGGGGGAGGGCGCGTCCGGCCCTCTTTTCCCTTATAGAAAAGGAGGAAGCCCGGGCGGGCTTCCTCCTTTTTCTTTCGGGTTCCAAACACCGGCCGTCACCGGGTGGAAGAGGTGGTCACCCGCCGGCGCTCCCCCGTCACCGTCCGCACAGCGCCCACCGCCTCGGCGTCCGCCTCCAGCAGCACCTGCCAGTAGGCCATGTCGCCGGTGGACGGGTTGGGCCGGATGGTGGTATACCGGACGGTCAAAAGGTCGTCCTGTGCCGTCAGCCCGTCGAACTGCAGCTGCATCGAGCCGCTCTCCAGCGGCACATACAGCACCAGCAGGGCCTTATCGGCAAAATAGGCCCCGGTATAGCGGTCCAGGGGGCAGGCGTCGTCCAGCTCCAGCGCCTCCAGCGCCTCCCGGCTGCGGATAACCCGCCCGGAAAAGCCGTCCATCCCGCTGGGGTCATGGGTCCGCACGCTGGCCCCCACCGTAAACGGGATTTCCCGGGAAGCGGCAGACGGCGAAGCGGACAGGACGGCTGTGCCGCCGCTCTCCGCCGGCACAGCCGGGGGAGCCGCCCTATCGCCGCACCCCGCCAGGAACACCACCAGCACAAGGGAACACAGCAAAGCACCCTTTCGATACATGACATATCCCTCCATTTCCTATTATACAGCGCCGCCTGGTCTCTTTTTTACCCGTATACCATCGCGGGCAAAACGCATCCAGATCCCCTCCCCTCTGTCAGCTAAACGCGCCGGCCGGCGGCCCTTCTTCCCCTTGCCGCACGCCATGGGCGGACGCACGGCGCGCCGCCTCTTTATTTCGGTCAAAAAGCCTTTACTTTTCCGCTTCCATGCGGTATAATGCTTTAAAGCATTAAAATACGGCGTTTATGCTTTGTATTTTTCAGGCTATATTATACAAGGAGTTGTAAAAACAATGGGTTCTGCCATCTGGAATCCGGAGCGGGAATGTATGCGCCGCGCCGATATCGAAGCCCTGCAGCTGGAGCGCCTCAAGGCGCTCGTCGACTACTGCGACCGGAACGTGGAATTCTACCACAAGCGGCTGGAGGCGGCGGGCGTGACCGCGGACAAAATCAAGTGCCTCTCCGATATCCGGTATATCCCCTACACGACCAAGGCCGACCTGCGGGACACCTATCCCTTCGGCATGTTCAGCGTGCCGCGCAAGCAGCTGGTGCGCATACACGCCTCCTCCGGCACGACGGGCAACCCGACGGTGGTCGGCTACACCCGCGAGGACCTGGACAACTGGGCGGAGCAGGTGGCCCGTCTGGTGGTGGCGGCGGGTGCGTCGGATGAATCCATGGTGCAGATCTGCTTCGGCTACGGCATGTTCACGGGGGCGCTGGGCCTGCATTACGGGCTGGAGCGCATCGGCGCCACGGTGGTGCCCACCTCCTCGGGCAACACCGAGAAGCAGCTCAAGTTCATGCGGGATTTCGGCACCGACACCATCGTGGCCACTCCCTCCTACTGCCTGTATCTGGCGGAATCGGCCCGCGAAAAGGAAAGGGAGTTCCCCTTTGACCAGTATCACCTGAAGCTCGGCCTGCTGGGCAGCGAGGGCTGCACCCCCGAAATGCGCAATCAAATCGAAGAACGGTGGGGCGGCGGCTTCTTCTGCACCGACAACTACGGCATGTCGGAGCTCAACGGCCCCGGCATGTCGGGCGAATGCCGCGAGCGCAACGGCTTACATATCAACGAGGACCACTTCCTGTGCGAGATCATCGACGCGAAAAGCGGCGAGGTGCTCGAGCCGGGCGCCACGGGCGAGCTGGTGGTCACCAACCTGACCAAGCGGGCGATCCCCATGCTGCGCTACCGCACGAAGGACATCACCCGCATCGATTACGAGCCGTGCGCCTGCGGGCGGACCACCGCGCGCATGCACAAGATCATCGGCCGCAGCGACGACATGCTCAAAATCCGCGGGGTCAACGTCTTCCCCTCCCAGGTGGAAAGCGCCCTCATCAACATCGGGCATATCAGCCCCCATTACCAGCTGGTGGTGCGGCGCCAGGGCTTCGCGGACACGCTGGAGGTGCGCGTGGAGCTGACCGACGGCTCCCTGCTGGAAAAATACGGCGAGCTGGAAGCCCTGCAGAAAAAGATCCACGATCGCATCAAGGCGATCCTCGGCATCGAAATCACGGTCAGCCTGGTGGAACCCAAGTCCATCGAACGGTTCACCGGCAAGGCCCAGCGGGTGGTGGACCTGCGCGGCCAGGCATAAGCGGGGCGGGGTCGGCAGCGATCCCGCCTTTTTATACGGAGAGTAAATGATTTTTCTCTATTTCGATCGATTTACTCCATAATGCAATCGATCATGAGTGAAGATGAAGCGAATAACCCCATAATGCAATCGATCATGAGTGAAGATGAATCGAATAACCCCCCAAAGTAAAGTAAAGAGAAAGAGAAAGAAAAGAGAAATCGAAACCGAGAGGGAGAGAGAAAGCAGCGCGTTTTCCACAGCCCGCTGTGGAAAAACGCCCCCTCCCCCGGATAAGAGAAGAGAACACCGTCCGGAAGCAGAGGGCCGGCACCCGGCGGGGATACCGCCGGCCGCCGCGAAACGGCTGTGTGCGGCTGTCGGCGCCCTTTCACGCGTAACAGACGGAACAACCTTTCCCCCTGTGCCATGGTTTGCCTTTACATTTGCCGGCGCGTCCGGTATAATGGAGAGGAAGGTTGTCATTCTTCCCCGGAAAGGATTGTGTGTATATGAACAAGACCCTCCTGCTGGGCAACGAAGCCGTTGCCCGGGGGCTTTATGAGGCGGGCGTCACCGTCGTCTCCGCCTACCCCGGCACCCCCAGCACCGAAATCACCGAAAACGTGGTGCAGTACGAAGGCGACATCTACTGCGAATGGGCGCCCAACGAAAAGGTCGCCTTTGAAGTGGCCTTCGGCGCGGCCACCGGCGGCGCGCGCGCCTTCTGCGCGATGAAGCACGTCGGGCTCAACGTGGCCGCCGACCCGCTGTACACCGCTTCCTATATCGGCGTGAACGCCGGCATGGTCTGCGCCGTGGCGGACGACCCCGGCATGCATTCCTCCCAGAATGAGCAGGATTCCCGCCGCCACGCCATCGCCGCCAAGGTCCCCATGCTGGAGCCGTGCGATTCGGCCGAATGCCTCGCCTATACCAAGCAGGCCTTCGCGCTGTCCGAGCAGTTCGACACCCCCGTGCTGCTCCGGCTGTCCACCCGCATTTCCCATTCCCGTTCCCTGGTCACCCTGTCCGACCGCGAAAACCGGCCGCTCAAGGAGTACCGGAAGGACGTGATGAAAAACGTCATGATGCCCGCCATGGCCAAGGGCGCCCATGTCCGGGTGGAAAAGCGCACCGAGGCGCTGCGCCAGTGGGCCGAAACCTCGGGCATCAACCGGATCGAATACAACGACAAGCGCATCGGCATCATCTGCGCCGGCACCTGCTATACCTACGCGAAGGAAGCCCTCGGCGAGCGGGCCAGCTACCTCAAGCTGGGCATGGTCAACCCGCTGCCGGTGCAGCTGATCGTGGAATTTGCCCGCAACGTCGGGCAGGTGTATGTCATCGAGGAGCTCGACGACATCATCGAGACCCACTGCCGCAAGCACGGCGTGCCGGTCATCGGCCGGCTGCTCTTCCCGCCGGTGGGCGAATATTCCCAGGCCACCGTGCGCGAGGCGCTGCTCGGCGAAACGCTGCCCAGCGTGGCCTTTGCGGGCGACATTCCCGCCCGGCCCCCCGTGCTGTGCGCCGGCTGCCCCCACCGCGGGCTGTTCGCCGCGCTCAAAAAGCTGAAGGTATACGTCAGCGGGGACATCGGCTGCTACACCCTGGGCGCGTCGGCGCCGCTGTCGAGCATCGACGTGTGCGTGTGCATGGGCGCGTCGATAAGCGGCCTGCACGGCTACAACACGGCGCGGGGCCATGACGCGGCGAAAAAGGCGGTGGCCGTCATCGGCGATTCCACCTTCTGCCACTCGGGCGTCACCGGGCTGATGGACATCGCGTACAACAAGGGCATTTCCACCGTCATCGTGCTGGACAACTCGATCACCGGCATGACGGGACACCAGAACAACCCGGCCAACGGCTTCACCATCAGCGGGGTGCCCACCGTGGCCATCGACCTCGAAATGCTCGCCCACGCGCTGGGTATCCGCCGGGTGACGGTGGTGGATCCCTTCGATGTGGAGGCCACCCGCGCCGCCATCGCGGCCGAGCTCGAGGTGGAGGAACCCTCCCTCATCATTTCCCGCCGGCCCTGCGCCCTGCTCAAGACGGTGAAGCATGAACCCGCGCTGCAGGTCATCGCGGACAAGTGCACCGGCTGCAAGGCGTGCCTGCAGGTGGGCTGCCCGGCGCTGTCCCATGCGCCGAATGCGAAAAACGGCCGCACCATGGCGGTCATCGACCCGAACCAGTGCGTCGGCTGCAACGTGTGCGCCCAGGCATGCCGCTTCGGCGCCATCACCAAAGCGTAACCCGGAAACGCCGGCTTCCCGTGACGGCGGAAACGCCGCCGCAGAAAACGCCGGACGGCCCGGCAGCAAGGCCCGCGGCCTTGCCGAAACCGCTTTCCGGCGTAAGGCCGGGGCGGCCGGCGGCAGGGGCCAAGACCGGGGGCGGCAGCCGCCCCGCGGGCGAACAACCGGCGGGAACCAAACGGCAGCGGCGCCCGGTGCCGGCCGGCTTCCGGCGGGCCGCCATCCGCCGGCGGCTGGAATACCCGAAGCGGGTTCCGCTTCGCCGGTCAGCCGGCTTGGCGGGCACGGCGTTTCGCACCGGGGCGGCACAAAGGCGAAGTTCCCGGCTCCGGGCGACCACGGGGAGCCGGACACAATCCGATAAATACCGAAGCCCGTGCGGCGGCGTGTCCCGGGGGTGCGCCCGGCCGGCTTTCGGTTAAGGAAAGGACATGGATGGTATGGCCAATACAGTGAAAAACATTCTGATCGTCGGCGTGGGCGGACAGGGGACGCTGCTGTCCTCCAAGCTGCTCGGCGCGGCGTTTGTGGAACAGGGGTTTGACGTCAAGGTCAGCGAGGTGCACGGCATGTCCCAGCGGGGCGGCTCGGTGGTCACCTACGTGCGCTACGGCGACAAGGTGCATTCCTCCCTCATCGAAAAGGGGGAGGCGGACATGATTCTGGCCTTCGAGCAGCTGGAAGCGGCGCGCTGGCTGCCGTGGCTCAAGCCGGGCGGCATTCTCATCACCAATACCCAGCGCATCGATCCCATGCCGGTCATCATGGGCAAGGCGTCCTATCCGGAGGATATCCTCCCCGCCATCGCGGCCAAGGGCGTGCAGCTCAAGGCGGTGGACGCCACCGCCCTCGCCCTCGAGGCGGGCAGCGTCAAGGCCACCAACGTGGTGCTGCTCGGCCTGGCGGCCCGGTATCTCGGGGAGCACGGCGCCGGCCTGGACAAAGAAGGCTGGCTGGATATCGTGCGCCGCACCGTGCCGCCCAAGACGGTGGCCGTCAACGAAAAGGCGTTCGCGCTGGGCTTCGCCGCCAAGGAAGAGAATCTGTAAGAAGATACAAGCGTGTCCAAAAGCGTTTTGGCGGATTGCCATAGGTGTATATAGGGAATGCTTATGCATCGCATCGACTGCGAGCCGCCGCCCTTCCCCGGGCGGCGGCTTTTTTGTGTCCGCACGGCCCGGCAGAGGGACTTACAGGCGTGGGTTTCGCCGGATACAGGGCGGGAATCCCGGCGGACCGGCGTTAGGCCGGACGGTGTGCCACGCGCCCGGCTCAGGAGAGCCGGCACGCGCGTTCAAAGCGGATCCGTTCCGGGAAGCGGGAGATCGCGGAAGAATTCTTCATACGGCGTGTCGAGTATTGCCTTAAACAGAAGCAAATCGCTTACGTAAAGGTTGCGGACCCCTTGCTCAATATGGGCATAATTGGCTCTGGACATGGAACGCCCAAGCAGCTGCAGCTTTGTCACCATATCCGACTGCGATAAGCCACGCGCTTTTCGCAGTCTTTGTAAATTTCCCCCAATATGTATATCCTGTAAAAGCTTTTGCATGGAAATATCCCCCCAAATGATACTATATGGTATCTTTTACTTGATTGTATCATGTGGGAAGAGTAAAATAGAGACCATATGGTATCATATGAGCAGACCACTTCCCGCAGTAAACCGCCGGCGCCTAAACGGCGCTTTCTATATAGAGAGTGTCTTTTTTCCGCGCCGTTGCTGCAGGCCCAAGAAAAAGGCCGCACCCTTTCGGGTGCGGCCTTCGCTTTGTTTGTGTGGTTTATCAGTTGGCGACGATCTCCTCGCCGGCGAGATAGTCGGGCACGTTTTCGATTATCCTGGTCACCAGGCTGGCTTTCACCTCGTAATACTCGCCCGTATCCTGTACGCAGGTATAAAGGCTCGCGTCCTTCTGATACAGATCCACCCGTATGGTGTCGCCCTCGATGGGCACAATCTCCACCGTCACATCGGGGGTGCCGGTCGGCTTGGATTCCGCGGCCCCGTATCGGGTGATGCCCATTAGGTTCTGGTACAGCGAACGGAAGGAGGCGGTATCCAGCGTCTGATCCCCCGACTTGACCACCATCATATCGTCCCGATCTTCCTCGTCGGGATAATGGGTCAGGTCGAAGGTCGTCTTTTCCCCGTCGATGGTGATCGACACGTTCTTCACCGTGGTGATGTCCCGCATGAAGAGCAGCGAATCCGCCAGGTCGTCATACTGCGCCTCCACCCACGTCGAAATGGAGGAGGAGGACACCAGGTACACCACCGGTATATCGTCCACCGTCACGTAGTAGTTGCCGTCCTCGTCGGTGTCGCCCACCCGGATGGTATGCTCGGCGACGTTGTAGAAGGAGGTCACCTGCTCCGCCTCTTCCCCGCTGGAGGTGGAGGAGGAGGCATCGGGATCGTCCACCAGGGTGGACACCGCGGTGTGCAGCTCGGCCACCGAATACGGTTCGTCAAGGCCATAGGCGGCCAGATCCTCTTCGGTGGGATACGCCTTGACCGCACTGCTGGCGGTCAGCGCGGTAAAGGACTGCAAATTCTGGATTTTATCGGAGCTGCACCCGCGCAGGTACGGGCTGGTCATCATATAGGTGTAAACCGAAAAATCGGTGTCCTCGGTGGTGACCATCCGGAAAGCGAAGGGCTTATCGGCGCGGACCGTGCCGCTCAGCTCCATGTCGCGCAGCACCGCCTGGCCGCTGTCGTCGTCCTCCTTGATCTCCGGCGTGGTCATCAGGGTGGTGCCGATGTAATCCGTCGACGGGGCGGTGAAGGTTTCCGCCACGCTGGTTTCCACCTCATAGACGTTGGTCCCGCCCGTTTCGCGCAGGTAATACCCGTCCTTGAGCGGCGTCTGGCTGCCGATCTCGAAGGAGAAGGTGGAATCGTCGTGGTAGGTGGCGCTGACGGTGGCGGTGGGGTTGTCGAAGCCGTAATCCGCCGGGTTCTCCACCGCGCCGTAATCCTTGACCGCCGTAATGGACGCCGTCTGCGAGGCGAGGGCGCTCAGCTCATAGGTCTCGGGCTCCAGATCCTTGTACTGTTCCACGATGAGCCCGCCGTCCTCGCCCGTGATGAAGGCGATTTCCTCGCTCTCCAATTGAATGGTCATGGACTTGACGGGATTTTCCACCGTTTCGCCCTCGGCGTCCTTGGACCGGTCGACGACGGTGATGGCGGGCGTGCTCGACGTCTCGCCGGAAGAGGCGGAATCCTCGGGTGCGGGCAGGAGCAGCAGCGTCGTCAGCGCCCCCGCCAGCACCACCACCGCCGCGCACACCGCGAGGAGGGTGCGCGCGCGTTTGCTCAGCTTGCCTTTACTCATAAATGCCTCCTCCTGAGGAAGACGACGAGGCCGATAACCAGGATCAGCACCGGAATGCCGATGGTGAAGACGCCAAGGCCCACCACCCAGGCGGTCAGCTGGGTGAACTGCAGCATCTCGGCGTCGAGCGACTTGGTGGACACGTTGATGGTATCCTCCGCGCCCGTTATGGTGTTCATTGTATTCAGCAGCAGATCCTCATTGCTCCAGTTGGGGTATTGCAGGTAGTTGAGCATGTAGATGCTGCCGTTGACCACCACGTTGGTCTCCACCGGCTCGTTATCGACATAGGTGTATTTGACGGCGGCGGCCATGCCGACGATGGGGTATTCGTCCGCCTTCTCCGTCTTAATCTCCGTCTGGCCCTCCTCGGCGGGCACGATCAGCTCGGCCGACTCGGGGAAGGTCATGATGTCCACGTTGTAGGTGGACAGGGAGGTGTCGTTCTCAAAATGGGTGATGAGCTGCACCGCGTTCACGGCGGCCACAGCCCTTTCCCCGCTGATGTCGGTGGTGAAATCGGTGTCAGCCAGGTCGGCGAGGCTGGTGCCGACGCCCAGAATGCGGCCGCTGTCCGTTTCATACACGATGCGGTTGGTGACCTCGATGCCGTATTCCACGTTGAGGAAGTTGTACAGCTCGGGGCAGTTGCCGTTGGGGTTGACATACACCATCAGACTGCGGCCCAGCTTGCCGTCGTTGTTCAGCCATTTCTGCAGCTTTTCCACCTCGGCCTGGGAGAAATCGTTGGCCGGCGCGGCGATGAGACCCACCGTCGCGTTCTCGTCGATTTCCGTGTTGGTGGCCAGGTTCACTTCCTGGAATTCATAGCCGTTGACCTCGTACAAATCCCGCAGCGTGTCCACCGCGCCGTCCAGCTCGGAATGGCCGGTGAAAACGGCCACCACGTTGGGATTGTCGTTGGTGACGTTGCGCATCTGGGACGCGATGGTCAGCTCCACCTTGGAGGTGAGCGAGTACGAGCCAGTGTACTGGTCTTGCGAACTCTCCGCCATGTCGTTGAGCACGTTGACCTTCTTAAACCGGTCGCCGCAGACAAACACCACGTCAAAATCGATGGGCTCGTATTCTTCATAGGTGCTGGCCAGGGTGGGGTTGGCGTTGAGATCGATGTACTGGACCGTCACGTTGCCGCCCGAATGGCTGCCGTACTGCTGCAGGGCGGTGTACAGCTCGCGGAACAGGTCGCCCACCTCGCCGAGCTGGGCGTTGGGGCTCTCGAAATACTGCTCATCCGCAAAGACGAGCACCTGCACCTCTTTATCGATGGACTGGGCGATTTCCACGCTGTTCTCGGTCAGGGTGAACATCTTGTCCTGGGTCAGATCGAGGTTGAGCGGATACCGGTCGGACAGAATACCCACCACCACGTTGAGTATCACCACCAGCACCACGGCCGCCGCGGTCACCCCCGTCGCCATGCTGCCATAGCGCAGGCGGCGGCTGTTGAACCGCTTTGTCTTCTCCTTTTTGGCCTTTTTCTTCTTGCCCGCCTTTTCGGCCTCGGCCTCCTCCGCGGCCGCTTCGTCTTCGGCGGCGTCCGCGGCCGGCTCTTCCTCAGCGGGGGCCGCTTCTTCGGCCTCTCCGGCGGCAGAGGCTTCCTCCGCCGCAATCGCTTCCTCCGCGGCGGCCTCCTCCTCCTGCGCGCTTTCCCCGTCGGGGACAAGCCCCTTCTTATGCAGGGCGTCGAGCAGCTCTTCTTCGAGCTCGCCGTTGCCGCTCGTCTCGAAACCGTTGTCCTTTATCATGTCGTTGCTCCTCCCCTCAGTTCCATCTCTTGCGATCCAGAACCCGAACGGTCAGGAACACAAACAGGGCCTGCATGCTCAGGAAAAAGATCACGTTGTCATACTGGATGATGCCGTTGGTGAACTCGTTGTACCGGGAATAGACCGACAGAAACTCCACAATCGGCTGCAGCCAGGTGGCGCTGGAGAACATGCTGCCGACGTTGTCGATCATCACGAGGATGAAGGAGATCGCGAAGGTGACGAGCGCCGCGATGAACTGGGATTCGGTGAGGCTGGAAATGAACAGGCCGATGGCGATGACCATGCCGCCGAGCAGCAGCAGGCCGAGGTAGTTGCCGATGATGACCAGCCAGTCGGGCGTCACCTGGAAGGCGATGATGATGGCGAACACCAGGGTGATGGCGATGCCGATGGCGTAAATGAGCAGCGCGGCGAAGAACTTGCCCAGCGCGATGCCCGTGAGGCTCACCGGGGCGGTGAGCAGCGCCTGGTCGGTTTTCTGCCGCTTGTCGTCGCTGAGCAGCCGCATGGTCAGCACGGGCAGCACCAGCATGATGACATAGGAGAACACGCTGCTGAACACGCCGGTCAGATCGGCGAGAAGCCCTCTCATGTTATAATAATAAAAGAAAAAGCCGGACAGCGCAAATATCAGCGCCAGCACGAAATAGCCGATGGGCGACGTGAAAAAGGTCCGGAACTCCCGTTTGAATACCGCACTCATGCGTGCTTCCCTCCTTTGATTGCCTGGGGCGCCTGCTCGCGGGTCAGGGCGATGAAGATATCCTCCAGCGTCATCTCCATGGAGCGCAGGCCCATCATCGGCCACTTGCGCGCGGCGAGGCGCTCAAACATGTCGCGGCGGATATCCTTGCCGTCCTGCACCTCGAGGGCGAACTCGTATATGCCCGGCTCCCGCTCGCCCATGGCGGTGACGCTGTCCACCCCGTCGATGCGGGAGAGCAGCGCCGCCACCTCGGCGCTGGGCCCGGCCACGCGCAGCAGAATGCGCCGGTCGCTGGAATATTTTTTGGACAGGTTCTCGGCCGTGTCGTTGGCGGCGATGCGGCCCTTGTTGATGACCACGATGCGGTCGCACACCGCCTCCACTTCGGGCAGGATATGGGAGGAGAGGATCACGGTGTGATGCTTGCCGAGGCCCTTGATGAGCGAGCGGATCTCGATGATCTGGTTGGGGTCGAGGCCGACGGTGGGTTCGTCCAGGATCAGCACCGGCGGGTTGCCGATGAGGGCCTGGGCAAAGCCGACGCGCTGCCGATAGCCCTTGGACAGATTCTTGATCAGCCGGCCGTACACGTCCTGAATCTTGACCAGGCGGCAGATCTCGGCGATATGCTGGGCGCGGGGCAGCACGCATTTTTTCAGCTCATACATGAAGTCCAGGTATTCCCGCACCGTCATGTCCAGATACAGCGGCGGCTGCTCGGGCAGATAGCCGATGTTGAGCTTGGCCTCGTTGGGCTCCTCGAGCACGTCGTGGCCGTTGATCTTCACCAAGCCGTCGGTGGCCGACAGATAGCCGGTCAGAATGTTCATGGTGGTGGATTTGCCGGCGCCGTTGGGCCCCAGGAAGCCGAGTATCTCGCCTTCGTCCACCGTGAAGCTGATATTGTCCACGGCAACGTGGCTGCCATATCGCTTCGTCAGGTTTTGTACCTCGATCATGGTGTTGCATTCCCTCCTGTTGTTATCGTCAGGCGCAGCAGGGCCGCGCCGCAGCTCGTCACATTTAATTGTAGCGGAGCCGGGACGGGCATTTGTAAACAGTCTATAAAAGTTGTGTGTTTATCGTGTGATTTTTCTGCTTACGCTTTGTCCGCGGATAAGTATACCATGAACCGCGCGCCATTTCAACGGAAATTTGTGCGCAGGCTCTGGTTTGGGGGCGGCGGACGTGGTATACTGAAGGGCAGAAGGCTTGTCCGCCGGCGGTAAAGGAGAGGGTGCCATATGGAAAAGCGGCCGATGAAAACGGTGGGCGAATCGCTCGCCGAGCAGGTGCAGATTGTGATGCCGGGCCACTGCAACGCGGACGGCCGGCTGTTCGGGGGCCGGCTGCTCGAATGGATTGACGTGGTGGCCGCGGTGGCCGCCCGGCGGCACAGCGGGCGAAACGTCACCACCGCCGCGGTGGATAACCTGCAGTTCCGGGCGGCGGCGCACGCGGGCGACACGGTGCTGCTGCTCGGGCGGGTGACCTGGGTGGGCCGCACGTCAATGGAGGTGCGGGTGGACACCTTTGTCGAGCAGCTGGGCGGCGACCGGGCCCTCATCAACCGGGCCTATCTCGTGCTGGTGGCCATCGACGAGGAGGAAAAGCCCGCGCCGGTGCCCGGCCTGTACACCATCGCGCCGGAGGAACGCGCCGAGTGGGAGGCCGGCGAACGGCGCCGGGAGCAGCGCAGGAGTTCACGCCCCAGGGCGTGAACTCCCGGAAAAACCGCTGACGCGGTTTTTCCAGACTCATTTCTGCGAAAGTTTACGGCGCTGGCGCGGCAAGAGTTGGGGGCGCTGGCGCGGCAAGAGTTCACGGCATTTGCCGTGAACTCCCGGAAAAAACATTGCCGTGCCTGGACGGCACGTCTTTCGTGCTGGCGCACGAAACCATGTTTTTTCTGGGCTAATCCCTGCTTACCCGTTTCCGCACGGCGGGCGCTCGCAGGCGCTTTCCCACCGCCTTTTGCGTATGATTTTTTGCGAAGGGACTTCTTTGACAAGCTGAGCCCGTGCCGCGTGGGCACGGGCTCTTCGTATACGCCGGCTCTTCAGAAATCGGTCAGGCTGCCGAAGGTGAAGCCCGCCTGCTCCCATTTGGTGAGCAGCTCGTCGAGGATGGCGGCGTTGGTGGCCGACGTGTTGTGCAGCAGCACCACCGCCCCGTTGTGTATGCGGGGCAGCAGCTTGTCGAACGCCTGCTGGGCGGTGGGCTGCTTCTCCGTGTACCAGTCCACGTAGGCCAGGCTCCAGAAAAAGGTCTTGTACCCCAGCTGCTGGGCCATTTTGAGGTTGCTCTCGCTGTATTTGCCCTGGGGCGGCCGGTACAGCTTCACCATCTCCTGCCCCGTCACCTCCTTATACAGCGCCTCCAGCGACTGTATTTCCTCCTGAAAGGCGGCGGGGTCGGCGATTTTGGACATGTCGGGGTGGTGATAGGTGTGGTTGCCCACCGTGTGCCCTTCCTCCACCATGCGGCGCACCAGATCGGGGCTTGACTCGAGGTAGTGCCCCACCACAAAGAAGGTGGCCTTTACCCCGTGCTTTTTCAGCGCATCGAGGATGGCGGGCGTGTGCCCGTTTTCAAACCCGCAGTCAAAGGTGAGATAGATCCTTTTCTGCGCGGTGTCCCCCAGAAAATAGGCGTCGAACTGCCGCAGATAGGCGGGGGCGGCGTTGCCCACGGGCGGCTCGCCGGGGCTGGGGAAGCTGAGGCCCCAGTTGTCGGCGGCCTTGGCGGCGGCCGCCGCAGCGGGCTGCCCGGCCAGGCGGACGGCGGCAGCGGGGACAAGGATCAGCGCCAGGCAGGCGCACAGCGCGGCGGCAATATGCCGGCGGCGGAGGATGATGTACATACGGTCTCCCTCTTTCCGGGTGATGGTTGTATTGTACTATATGGCCGGGCCCTGTCGAATATGCGGGAAAACTCGTCCTTTTTTGGAGGGCATATGCGCCGGCCGCCCCGCATATATATCTCCCGGTGTCCGGGCCGCGCCCCGCCTTTCGCGCTGCCCCGCGAAACGGGTCTTTCCCGGGCGGATCGCGGCGAAGCCCGCCGCCAGACAGCCTGCGCCCTGGCTGTACCATCACACCGGAGGTGCCCCCTATGAAACCACCCTTTCTTGTGGCCGATCCCGCGCCGTATCCGCCGCTGCGGGTATCCGGCCCCAACCTGCGCGCCGCCATGAAGCTGTCCCAGGGGCTCGCCTGCCCCAAAAGCGAGCTGAGCGCCGTCGCCGCCTACGAATACCAGCACTGGACCCTGGCCAAGCGGGAACCGGAACTGGCCGACACGGTGCGGCGCATCGCCCAGGTGGAGATGCACCACCTGGATATTCTGGGCCGGCTCATCGTGCTGCTGGGCGGGGATCCCCGCTTCGCCTGTGAACAGCGGGGCGGCCGCATTTCCTGGAACGGCGGGATGATCAGCTGCTGCCAGGAGGTGCGCCACGTGCTGCTGGGCAACATCGCGGACGAGCAGAAGGCGGCGGAATTCTACCGCACGGCGGCGGCCGAGATGACCGATCCCGGCGTGGCCGCGGTGCTCCGGCGTCTGGCGCTGGACGAGGCGCTCCACGTGGAGATCTTCACCCGCTTTCTCAAAACCATGCCGGACTGAACCGGCCGCACACAACGCACAAGGGAGCCCCGGCCGTCCGGCCGGGACTCCCTTGTGCGTCTCAGGGGGGTATGTTTCCTTTACTGGTCGATGTCGGCGGCCGAAATCTCGTCCACGCTGCCATAGTCGACGATGTACTCGTCCATCGTTCTCCGGATGCCCAACAGATTGATAAAAGCCGGACAAATCTGGCCGCAGTCGATGGACTTGTCCACGAAATCCAACTCCACGAATTCCATTCCGTCCTGCTTCATCCCTTCAAGCTTTTCCATGAGTGCCGACAGCTGTACCGTGATCTTTTTCATTTGACATCCTCCTACCGCTTTATTTTGGATACGACATCAGTATACACCACCCAAATGGCGAAACATCCCCTATTTTGTCGAATTTTGTCGACAGGATAAAAAATATTTCGCCGTGCCTCCCCTTTTTCCCCATAACCGGGATGAAACGCCGCCCGCCTGCCCATGCTATACCTATTATCATACGCGCGAGGGAGGCGGCGGCATGCGCACGGCCATGCTCCGGGACCGGGTTATCCTGTCCAAAGTGTTCAAAATCGCCGTCGGGTGCTGCATCGCCTATAGGACGGCGGACTTTCTGCAGCTGCAGTATCCCGCTTCGGCGGTCACCATCACCCTGCTGAGCATTCAGAACACCCGCCGGGACACCTTCCGGCTGGCGGGCAAGCGGCTGTGCGCCTTTCTGGCCGCCATCGCCCTCAGCTGGCTGTCCTTCCGGCTGGCCGGCTACACGCTGTGGGGGCTCGGGCTGTTTCTGCTGCTGTTTGCCGCCGTGTGCCAGCTGGGCGGGCTGACCGACGGCCTGTCCATGAGCACCGTGCTGGTGCTGCACTTCTGGGGCGCGGGCCGCATGACCCTGGCCGGCACGGCCAACGAGCTGGCCCTGATGGGCATCGGGATCCTCATGGGCATCGTCCTGAACCTGTACATGCCGCGGCAGATCCGCGCCATCCGCGCCGACCAGCAGCGGATCGACGAGGGGCTGCGCCGGGTGCTGTATGAGCTGGCCGACCGGGTAACCCACGGCGGGGGCAGCCTTTCGCCGCGGCAGGAGCTGGCGGCGCTGGACCGGCTGCTGGAAACCGCCCGGCGGCGCGCCGACGCCCACCGGGACAACAGCTGGGGGGCCGACGCCCGCTATTACGCCCAGTATGTGGAGCTGCGCCGGCGGCAGTGGGACGTGCTGTCCGCCATGGCGGACGACCTGCCCCGGCTGGCCAGCGTCCCCGCCCAGGCCCGGGCGGTGGCCGCCTTCATGCGGCAGGTGGCCCGCTCCCTCCACGAATACAACAACGCCGCCGCTCTCCTGGACGAGCTGGCGGCGCTGCGGCGGGGGTTCCATCAAAGCCCGCTGCCCGCCACGCGGGAGGAATTTGAAACGCGGGCGGTGCTGTACGAAATCGTGCACCAGCTGCACGGGCTGCTGGAGCTGAAACGGGCCTTCGCCGCTTCCCTCACCCCGTCGCAGGTGCGCGCCTTCTGGCACGGGGAAGGGAGGGACGGGACCGCCTAACGCCCCCTTTTTCTCACGGCGCGGCGGCGAAATCCTCCAGCCAGGCGTCCGCCGCAGCGCGCAGCGCCTCCCGCTCGGCCGCGTTGGAGGCGTCGGCCACCCCGACGGTGAAAAAGCCGCCCTCCCGCGCCGCGCGGATACCGGCGAGGATATCCTCAAACACGGCGCATTCCCCCGGCGAAAGGCCCAGCCGGCCGGCGGCGAGCAGGTAAATGTCGGGGAAGCCCTTGCCCCGCGCCACCTCGTCCGCCGTCACGACGGCGTCGAACAGATCCGCCACCCCCGTGCGGCGCAGCGCGGGCCCGAACAGCTCCCGCTGGGAGGCGGTGGCCACGGCCAGCCGGACGCCCCGCGCCTTCAGCCGCCGCAGATAGTCGCCCGCCCCCGGCTTGAGCGGCACCGAGTGGGCATACGCTTCCCGGCAGAGGGCCCGCCATTCGTCCATGACCGCCTCGGGGGATTCGGCCAGCCCAAAGCGGCCGATGGTGTACAGCGCGGTTTCCCGGAAGCCGAGATGGGCGACGCTGCGCCCGTAATCCGCCGGCACGGCCAGCCCCCGCCGGGAGAGGAAGGCCGCGTCCACCGCCTCCCACACCCCCATCGAATCGAGCAGCGTGCCGTCCAGGTCGAATATCGCGCCGGCAAACGCCGGCCACCGGGCGGTCACGGCCAGTCCCCCGTGCGCACCCGGGCGAGGTACGCGGTCATGCGGCGGTCGTCCTCTTCGGGGTAGGCAAAGCCGAAGCGATCCCCCACCGCGCGGGCCAGATCGCGGAACAGCCCGCCCATTTCCTCCATCGCCCGCCACAGGCGGGCGGGATCCGCGTCGGAAAAGGTGGCGAGGTACCGGGCGTAGGTTTCCGCGTCCAGATACCGCTTAAAATATTTGCCCGCCTTGCCCGCCGACCGGTCGAACCCGTGCCGCACCCCGATGAACCAGCCGATCATTTCCTCGAGGCTGTCCCGGACATACCGCTGCAGCATGGTCACCGCATAGGGCAGCTCGTCCCGGCGGATCCCCTTGGCCGCGTTCTGCTGGCACCACCAGAAATCGCTGCAGCAGGAGGCGTAATCCTGTGCCGTCGGCGGCCGCAGATGGTAGTCCCGGTCGCTCGCCGGCGGGTAGGCGGGCAGTATCCCGTCCTTGTCGAGCAGGGGGATCGTTTCGCTGTCATCCCCCTGCATGGCGCGGAAGCGATCCACCGGCTGCACCTGCAGATCCACCCGCACCCCGTCTTCAAACAGGGCGAGCCAGATGAACCGCCCGTCCCCGAAGGGATCGCGCAGGGTCTCGGGCATCTGCACCATGACGGGATCGCCGAACACCCGGATATACCCGGGGTCGGCCGCAAAGGGGGCCGTGTCGGTCACCACATACACCACGTCGTAATCCTGAAAGGCGTCCCGCGGGGCGGCGGGATTGGCACGCGACCCGTTGAGCAGGACGGCGCGCACCCGCTCGTCCGCCCGGGCGGTGTCCAGAATCAGACGGAACATCTCCTCTTCGCTGCGCAATGGCGTTTCTTCCTTTCCGTTCCCCCGCCCGGCAGGAGCAGCCGGCGGCCAAAGCCGCGGGCGGGCCGCCCTGTGTCGGCCGGGGGTATATCTCCTTATAGTATAGCACAGCGGCGCCGGCGGGAAAAGCGTCCGGATTTTGCGACTTTTTGGAAGATATTTCGGGGCCGCGCCCCGCCGCTTGACAAGGGAAACGGGTTGTTCTACAATAGGGACGTCACCGCCGGACCGCGGTGACGCCTGAAAAAAGAGAATAGCACGACGAGGCGGTTGCGCTTGACGCGCATTAATAGGGAACGCGGTGCAAATCCGCGGCAGCCCCCGCTACTGTAAGAAGGACGAACGCTTTTTCGGGAATATCCCGCGTCACTGGATGCCGTGTTCCGCATCCGGGAAGGCGAAGCCAGTAGGAGGATTTCAAGCCAGGAGACCTGCCGCCCGTCGCATGTTCAGCGGATTTCGGCGGGAGATCACGGTGAGGGCGGGCGCCTGCTGTCCGTCCGCTTTGGTGTGAGAACCGGCCGATGCCGGTTCTCTTTTTTATACCGCCGAAACCGGACAAGACAGATCCGCCCCCGCCGGGGCGGATCGCGGAACGCCCGGGGACAGCCTTGCCCGTTTTCGGTGAAAAGAAAGGATGAACGCGCATGTCTCTTCGCAAACGCCTGGCCGGCCTGGTGCTGGCGGGCACCGTGCTGGCGCTTTCCGTGGCGCCTTCCGTTTCCGCGGGGGCGGAAACGGCCGACACCCCAGCCGTCCCGGCCGCCGAAACCGTCACCCTCGGCCATCCGCAGTTCCGCGGCGGGTACGACACCCCCGGCATCACCGATGCCAAAACACCCCGCACCGCCGACGAGGTGACGCTCGCCTGGACGATGGCCTTCGGCTCCGGCTGGTTCTCCGCGGCGGGCAGCCCCGTCGCCGTGGGCGATTCCCTCTACCTGCTCAACGCCAACACGAAAACCATCGACCGCGTCTCCCCCGAAACGGGGGAGGTGCTCGCCTCGGGCGATTGCCCGGGCGGCAGCCAGTTCTTCTCCATCATCGGGTCGGGGGACGGCCTGATCTTCGTGCCGCGCAGCGTGAACAGCAACGCGGTGATTTACGCCTATGACGCGCAGACCCTCGACATGGTGTGGCAGAGCGCGCCCATCGGCCGGGAGGGCGAGTCGGTGCAGCCGCTGTGCCCCGTCATCTACCACGATGGCCACATCTATGTCGGCGCGTCCAGCGGCATTATCAGCGGCCGGGCCGAAAAGGGCGCCTTTGCCTGCTTCACCACGGCGGATGACGATCCCGCCAAAACGGACGAGGTCAAGCAGCCCGTCTGGACCTACCGGCCGGAAAACGCGGCCGCCGGCTACTACTGGAGCGCCGGGGCGGTGGCGGACGGCGCCATCGCCTTCGCGGGCGAGGCGGGCGAGCTGGTGCTGCACAGCCTGACCACCGACGCGGTGTACGACACCCTGTCCCTCGGCGACGAAGCGGGCAGCGTGCGCAGCGCCGTGCATTACGATCCCACCACCCGCCGCCTTTTCGCCACCACCAACCACGGCTATCTCTTCTCGGTGCGGGTGAATCCTGATCACACCTTTGACGAGCTGACCCTCCAAAGTATCCGGCTCGGCACCGACATCACCTCCAGCCCGGTGGTGTACCGCGGCCGGGTGTACGTCGGGGGCGGCGGCATCCAGTCGGGGGACGGCTTTGCCGTGCTCGACGCCGAAACGCTTGAGGTCATTTACCGCATCGAGGACGTGGCGACCCAGTCCTCGCCCGTGCTGACCACCGCCTATGCCACGCCGGAAAACGGCTGGCAGGTGTACCTCTACGTCACCCAGTACAGCCGCCCCTCCGGCCTTGTCTGCATCGCGGATAAGCAGGGGCAGACCGAACCGGACTATGCGGTCATCGGCACGCCCGAGACGGCCAACCAGAACTACTGCACCCAGTCGGTGACGGTGGACGCGCAGGGCAATCTCTATTACATAAACGACTCGGCCAAGCTGTTCGCCTTCCGGCACACCGATCCGGCCGCCGGGGAGTATACCGCCGCCGACGTGGACAACGCCATCGCGCGGCTGGAGGCGGACGGCCCGGTGCAGCTGGACGACGCCGCTGCCGTCGCCCGGGTGCAGGCCCGGTTTGACGCGCTGGACGACGCCCAGCAGGCGGCCGTCACCAAAGCGGCCGCGCTGCAGGCCATGCAGCAGCGCCTCGACACGCTGCGCGACGAAACGCAGCAGGCGGCCGAAATCCGCGCCGCCATCGCCGCCCTCGACCCCGACGCGGTCACGCTGGAGGACGACGACGCCCTGACCGCCCTGTACGCGCGCTTCACCGCCCTGTCCGAAGAGGGGCAGGCGCTCGTGGACAACGCGGACACGCTGCGCGCCGCCCTCGCCCGGGTTGAGGCGCTGAAGGAAGCGGCCATGGCGGACGAGCTGACGGCGAAAATCGCCGCCCTGCCGGCCGCCGACGCGGTATGCATCGACGACAAGGCGGCGGTGGCCGCGGTGCGCGCCCTCTACGACGCCCAGAGCGACGCGGTGAAGGCCCTGGTGGACGCGTCCCGCCTGGAAGAGCTTGAGAAGCGGATCGCCGCCGCCGAGAAGGCGGTTGCCAACCTGAACGCCCGCATTTTTGAGGAGCTGGATCCCCTGGGCATCACCCTGGCCGACAAAGCGCTGGTGCAGGAGCTGGCCGACGCCTATGCGGCCATCGGCGAACCGGACAGAAAGCACGTCACCTATTACGACGACGTGGTATACGCACGGAAAATCCTGGCCGGGCTGGAGGCCGGCCGGGTGGAAGCCGACCTGTTCGGCAGCCTGTACGGCTCCGACCGCCGGTACACGGTGGAGGGCCAGGCGGGGGACGCCGCCTATTCCATCACCTTTGACGGCCGGGACATCACCCGCCCCGACCTTGCCTTTGCCACCGGCCTTTCCTTTGATTCGCCGTACGCCGCGGCGATTCGCAAACTGGCCCCCGACGCGGTGGTGCTGCACTTTGCGCACGAGGGCGCCCTGCCCGGCAAGGCGCAGGTGGAGGTAGCCGTGAACCTCGCGGACGGCGCCTATACCCTGTATGCTTACGATCCGGCCGCCGGCACGGCGGAACCGGCGGGTGAGGCCACGGTGAAAGACGGCCGCGCCTCCTTCACCATCACCCACTGCTCCGCCTATTTCCTCAGTGCGGCCGCCGCGCCGGAGGAGCAGCCCGATGAGACCCCCGGCGCGGTTCCCGGCGAAACCCCCGATGCCGTACCGGACACCGGCGTTTCCTTCCCCGCGGCGGTGCTGCTGCTCGGCCTGGTGTGTGCCGGCACGCTGCTGCTTGTGAGAAAACAAAGGGGATAAGCACTCCATACACGCGTATCCCGAGAAAGGCGGAGCCCATGAAACGATTAGCGGCGCTGTTTTGCGCCTTCGGTCTGTTGACGTGCCTGCTCGCAGGCTGTAAAATAGAATTTCCGGAAGATGCCGCGGGTTCCGTCCCGCCCGTATCCTCCCAGAGCCTCTCCGCCGGCACGGCGCCGGCGGAGACGGCGGCCGCGCACGACACCGCCGCTTCGGGCGAATCCACCGAAACGGCCTCCGCCTCCGATACGGCGGGCGACGCTTCCGCCCCGGCGCCGGGGACGACGGCGAATCCCGCCTCCCCCCCGTCCGCACCGGCGGGCACCTCCCCGAGCACCGCGCCGGCCGCCACCGCGGCGACCACCGCCGGCACCGTCAGCACGGCGCCGGCGGTGCCGCAGCCGCTGACCTGCACCCTGTCCATCGACTGCACCACCCTGCTCGGCAGCCTGGACAAGCTGCCGGCGGCCAAGCGGGGCCTGGTGCCGGCGGACGGCGTGCTGCTTTCGGAGCGCACCGTACTCTTTGAGGAAGGGGACACCGTGTTCGACCTGCTCAACCGGGAGACCAAAAAGAACCGGATTCACATGGCCTTCCGGTCGGTCCCCGCGCTGAACAGCCAGTATATCGAGGCGATCCACAACCTGTATGAAAAGGACGCGGGCGACATGTCGGGCTGGATGTACGACGTCAACGGGGTGTTCCCCAACTACGGCTGCAGCCAGTATACCCTTAAGGCGGGCGACGTGGTGCGCTGGCGGTATACCTGCGATCTGGGCCGGGATCTCGGCACCGACGTGTCCCAGTGGTAAAAAAGAGTTCGCGGCAAAGGCCGCGAACTCCTGGGTAGTTTCTGCAAAAGTTAGAGGCAAAGGCCGCGAACTCTGGGCTAGTCCCCGCTTACCCGTTCCCGCACCGCGGGCGCTCGCAGGCGATTCCCCTTGCGGTAACCCGAAACCGGCGGCCGCAGCTATCGCTGCTGCCGGTTTCGACCGCGGCATGCCAACCGGAGTTGCCGGCGCTGGCGCGGCGGCAACTCCCGGAAAAACCGCTGTCGCGGTTTCAGAGTGTCAAAAAACTTTTTAGCGAATAGCCATATGCACAAACGTAGAATTCTTATGCGTCGCATCGGGGAACCCCATGCACAACGCGGTGCGTTGTGCTGCGAGGGTATGAGGACG
>CABSLQ010000041.1 GCA_902478605.1 uncultured Oscillospiraceae bacterium | reverse complement strand
ACGAGATTCGCCTTAGTCTCGTGGGCTCGGAGATGTGTATAAGAGACAGGCTCGTCTGGTGCAATGTGGCGGGCGAGGAACGCCGCTTCACCTTCGGCGAGCTGAAGGCGCTGAGCAACCGCACGGCCAATTTTCTGCGGCAGGCGGGCGTGAAAAAGGGCGACCGCGTGCTGCTCATGCTCAAGCGGCATTACGAATACTGGTACACCATTCTGGCACTGCACAAGCTGGGGGCGGTGGCGGTGCCCGCCACCCACATGCTCACCGTCAAGGACATCGTATATCGGGTGCAGTCCGCCTCCATCAAGGCGGTGGTCTGCACGCCGGACGGGCAGCTGGCCGATTATGTGGCGCAGGCACAGGAAAGCTGTCCCACGCTGACCATCAAATGCATCGTGCGCCGGCCGAAGGAGGGCTTCCTGCTGCTGGACGACGGGATACGGGAGGCTTCCGAGCAGCTGGAGCGGGTGCCGACGCTGGCCACCGATCCCATGATCATGTATTTCACCTCGGGCACCACCGGGTATCCCAAGGCGGTGATACACGATTTTACCTATGCGCTGTCCCACATCATCACGGCGGTGCACTGGCAGAATGTGCGCGAGGGCGGCCTGCACCTGACGGTGGCGGACACCGGCTGGGGAAAGGCGTCATGGGGCAAGCTGTACGGCCAGTGGCTGGCCGGCACGCGGGTCATGGTGTATGATTTCGATAAGTTTGTGCCCGCCGACCTGCTGGCGGTCATCGAGAAATACCGGGTGACCACCTTCTGCGCGCCGCCCACCATTTACCGTTTCCTCATCAAAGAGGGCATGGGCGGCTACGACCTGTCCTCCCTCGAATATGCGACCAATGCGGGCGAGGCGCTCAATTATGAAGTGTACCGCCAGTTCCTCGAGAACACCGGGATCCATCTGATGGAGGGCTTCGGCCAGACCGAGACCACCCTGCTCGTCGCCAATCTGGCGGGCAGCGAGACGCGTCCCGGTTCGATGGGCAAGCCCACGCCGCTGTACGACGTGGCCCTTGTGGACCGGCAGGGACAGGAAGTGGCGCCCGGCGAGGTGGGGGAGATCGTGGTGCGCCCGTGCAAAACGGGGAGGCAGTACGGCATCTTCAGCGCCTACAACAACGACGACGCGCTGTACGCCAAGGCATGGCGCGGCGGCATGTACCACACGGGGGACACCGCTTACCGGGATGCCGACGGCTATTTCTGGTATGTCGGCCGGCTGGACGACATCATCAAATCCAGCGGCTACCGCATCGGGCCCTTTGAGATCGAAAGCGTGCTTATGGAGCACCCGGCGGTGCTCGAGTGCGCCATCACGGGGGTGCCCGATCCCGAGCGCGGGCAGGTGGTCAAGGCGACCATCGTGCTGACCAGCCAGTACACGGCGTCGGAGGAGCTGGCGCACGAGCTGCAGCAGTATGTGAAAAAGGCGACGGCCCCCTACAAATATCCGCGCATTGTGGAATTTGTGCCCGCGCTGCCCAAAACGATCAGCGGCAAGATCCGCCGCGTCGAAATCCGGGACACCGATGCCAAGAGAATCCACGTACCCGCTCACGTCTGAGAATACCCAAAAGCGCCCGGAGGCCGTCATCGCGGCCTCCGGGCGCTTTTTCAGCGGATACACCGCAGACTCTGCGGCATATCCGGTTACGTGTTCATGCCGGCAATGCATGTCTGGCTTTTAACGGTCAGCTGGGCCCAGGCGGGCCGGAACCCGCTGCGCAGCGCGTTGCGTGCCGACCGGATATTGGCCCAGGCGCAGCAGTAAAAGGGCACGATATGGCGATCCAGCGTTTCGAGGGCGAGGCGGCTTGTCAGGCAGGAGGCCACCCCCTGCCGGCGGTAGGCGGGCAGCACGTCGACACCGATTTGCCACATGGCGGCGCAGTCGGCGGAGCAGCCGGCCAGGCCGATGAGCTGGCCCCGGTCATACGCGCCCACGGCCAGAACATCGAGGGATCGGCGTTCTTTGCACAGGGCATTGCTCCACTGCGGCAGGTAACAGTCCGCAAAATCGGCCGGCTGCAGCACACGGACTTCATACGCGCAGTCCAGCGCCCGCAGGTCCTCCGGCACCGGCAGAAAATATTCCGCCATAAAGCAGACGTTCAGCCCCAGAGGCCGCAGCTCGTCCATGAGCACGTGCAGGCCGGGCGTTTCAAAGCAGTGTTCGGGGGAAAAGCGGTGAATATAGCGGCTTACCATTTCCTGCAGATCGGCGCGCACGGAGGCCACGATGTTACTGCCGTAGGAGGTCAAATCGCAGATAAAGGGCAGCTCCAGGTATTTGCGCGCATCCGGGTGGGCCCGGGACAGCACCACCTTGTTTTCGCCGGCTAGGAAATCGTCGGCGCTGCAGCCGCTGTCCACGGCCGACTGCTCCATGGCGATCCGGCGTATTTCGGCAGCATGCATCACGGGCTTTCCCTCTGTTCTTCCGGCAGCTCGCCGAGGGTGCGGACATGCTCCCGGATTTTTTCAAAGCTCTCCTGGCTGACCACGTGCTCGATGCGGCAGGCGTCCTCCACGGCCGTCTTTCGGCCGACGCCGAGGTACACGAGCCAGTCGGACAGCAGGGTGTGCCGCTCGTACATGCGCGCGGCGATTTCCCGCCCCGCATCGGTGAGGATCAGGTCGTTTCCCTCCATAACAACATAGCCGTTTTCCCGCAGATGCTTCATCGCCACGCTGACGCTGGGCTTGGAAAACCCGAGCTCCTGCGCCACGTCGATGGAACGCACCCTTCCCATGCGGCGTTCCAGTATGAAAATGGTCTCGAGATAGTTCTCGGCCGATTCCCGTATCTTCATGCCCGCGCTCCTTTCCGATGCCCGCCGTGTTTTTCAGCAGTATACCATGTTCCGCTTCCTTTTTCAATAGGACCCGGGCGGTTGTACCGGGCGGCAAAGCATGGTATAATGAAAAACAGCCCCGCGCATATTCCGCCGTTCCTTTTCATAGGATGCACGGGGTGATGACATGCAGCATAAGAAGCCTTGGAAGCAAGACCGCGCACAGAAACTGCGCAGCCTTTGGCAGTGGACGGCGCTGCCGCTGGCCGGCTGTGCCGTGGTGATGGTTTTTGTCGCGGTGATGCAGATATCGTTAAACGGATACAACGCGGTGAATACGGTGCCGCAGACCGGGTATATCCTTCTGGATCCCGGGCATGGGGGCGAAGACGGCGGCGCGTCGGCGGCGGACGGCACGCTTGAAAAGGATATCAATCTGGCCGTGGCGCTGCCGCTGGCCGATATGCTGCGGGTGTGCGGGGTGCCGGTGCGCCTGACGCGGGACACGGATATCTCCATTTACGACGCGTCGGCCTCCACGGTGCGCGAGAAAAAGGTGAGCGATATGCACAACCGGCTCGCGCTGTATAATAACGCCAAGATCGCGATTGGCATCCACACCAACAAGTTCCCGCAGACGCAGTATTTCGGCACACAGCTTTTTTATTCGGCCAACACCCCCGAAAGCGAGGGCATCGCCTCCTCCATCCGGCAGAACGTTGTGCAGATGCTGCAGCCGGAAAACAAGCGGGAGATGAAAAAGGCGGACAGCACCATTTATCTGCTGCATAATGCGCAGGTGCCGGCCGTGTTCGTCGAATGCGGCTTTTTGTCCAACGAGGCGGAGCTGGCCAAGCTCAAATCCCCCGCGTATCAGCAGCAGATGGCCTTCGCGGTGTGGAGCGGCCTGATGCAATACGGCATATGATGCAGAAAACAATAGGAAGTGACAAGATGGCGGCAAAGGCAAAAGTGGTATACGTCTGTGCGGAATGCGGTGCGGAATCGCCCAAATGGTACGGAAAATGCCCGGCCTGCGGGCAGTGGAACACCCTGAGCGAAGAGGTACGCGCCCCGGCGCGGACCGCGGCCGCTGCGCCCGTGGCGACGGCCGGCCGGGCGCGGGTACAGCGCATCGGCGATATCCGCCCCGAAGGCGAGGTGCGCTACAAAACCGGCCTGGCCGAGCTGGATCGCGTGCTGGGCGGCGGTATTGTGCGCGGCGGGCTGATGCTCATCGGCGGCGATCCGGGCATTGGCAAATCCACCCTGCTGCTGCAGATCTGCGAGCATCTGGGCGAGCGGCTGCGCATTCTGTACGTATCGGGCGAGGAATCGGAACGGCAGCTCAAGCTGCGCGCCGATCGGCTCGGCGTGCACAGCGAGCGGCTGTTTGTGCTGTGCGAAACGGACGTGGGCGCCATCATCACGGCGCTGTACGACGAAAAGCCGGATATCCTCATCGTGGATTCGATCCAGACCATGACCCTTGCCGACATCGGTTCCTCCGCCGGCAGCGTGACCCAGGTGCGGGAATGCACTTCGGCCATCATGCGGGCCGCCAAGGGGGTGGACACGCCCGTTTTCATCGTGGGCCACGTCAACAAGGACGGCGCCATCGCCGGGCCCAAGGTGATGGAGCACATTGTGGACTGCGTGCTCTATTTTGAAGGGGATCGGCATTCCAGTTACCGCCTGCTGCGCTGCGTCAAAAACCGGTACGGCTCCACCAATGAAATCGGCGTGTTCGAGATGCGGGACAAGGGTCTGTACGAGGTGGAGAACCCCTCCATGATGATGCTGTCCGGCCGGCTGGCAGGGGTCAGCGGTTCCTGCGTCGCCTGCACGCTCGAAGGGACGCGGCCGCTGCTCGCCGAGGTGCAGGGGCTGGTCGCCCCCACCGGGTTCGGCAACCCCCGGCGCATGTCCACCGGCTTTGACAGCAACCGCCTCAACCTGCTGCTGGCGGTGCTGGAAAAACGGGCGGGGTATTTCTTCTCCAACCTCGACGCCTACATCAACGTGGTGGGCGGCCTGCGGCTGGACGAGCCGGCGGCCGACCTGCCGGTGGCCCTGTCCCTCGTTTCGGGACTGAAGGATACGCCGATTCCCGAGGGCGTCGCGGCCTTCGGCGAGGTGGGGCTGGCGGGCGAGGTGCGTTCCGTGTCGGGCGCCGACGCGCGCGTCGGCGAAGCGGCCCGGCTTGGCTTCACCCGGGTGCTGGTGCCGCAGCATAATCGGAAATCCATGCTCAAACGGGACGATATCGACATTGTCGGCGTGCGCACCGTGCGGGAGGCATACGAGGCGATAAGGACGGGCGGATAATGTGCACAAAAACCGCCCGGAGCGGCGGATCTTCCCCTGATAACTCGACAAATTTCGGGTTTGTCTGAAGTTGGGCTTGCAATCGCTTCCCGTTTGCAATACAATATTTTTATACGGTTTTTTGAGGACAAGCAGGGGGAGGCTGGCAGGATGAAGCAGCATATGGCATGGATTGACGGACCGTTTTGTCTGACCAGCGCTACTCGTGCGGGCAAAAATCGATAGGTGCAGGCTGCGGTACCGGTGTGCCGCAGCCTGTTTTTGTTGTGAAAGAAAGGTGGTCGCAGACATATGGCAGTTAAAAAGGTGGCGGTGATCATGGGCAGCGACAGCGATCTGCCCGTGGTCAGCAAGGCGATGGATAAACTGAAGGCTTTCGGCGTTCCAGTGGAGGCGCATGTGATGTCGGCACACCGCACGCCGGAGGCGGCGGCGTCCTTCGCCTCCTCGGCGGCGGACAACGGGTTCGGCGTCATCATCGCGGCGGCGGGCAAGGCGGCCCATCTCGCCGGTGTGCTCGCGGCGCACACGGTGCTGCCCGTCATCGGCATCCCGGTGAAATCCTCCACCCTCGACGGGCTGGACGCGCTGCTTTCGACGGTGCAGATGCCGTCGGGCATCCCGGTGGCGACGGTGGCCATCGACGGAGCGGAAAACGCGGCGCTTCTCGCGGTGCAGATGCTCGCCCTGAGCGACGAGGGGCTGCGGGCAAAGCTGCTCGATATGAAAAAAGAGATGGCCGAGGCGGTGCTCGCCAAGGACCGCGCGCTGGCCGAAAAGCTGCAATAAAAGAAAAGGGGATATAGCAAGATGAAGAAGCTCGAACAACTGTATGAAGGCAAAGCCAAAAAGGTGTTCGCCACCGACGATCCGGAGCTGTACATCGTCGATTACAAGGACGACGCCACCGCCTTTAACGGCGAGAAAAAGGGCACCATCATGGGCAAGGGCGTCATCAACAACCGGGTGACCAACTTCCTCATGCAGAAGCTGGAAAAGGAAGGGGTGCCCACCCATTTCGTCCAGGAGCTTTCGGAGCGGGAAACGCTCGTCAAGAAGGTCACCATCGTGCCCCTGGAGGTCATCATCCGCAACATCGCGGCCGGCTCCTTCTCCAAGCGCTACGGCGTGCCGGAGGGCACCGTGCTGAAATGCCCCTCCCTCGAGTTCAGCTATAAGGACGACGCGCTGGGCGATCCGCTCATCAACGAATACCACGTGCTGTCCATCGGCATCGCCACCCGCGAGGAAATGGACACCATCGCGCAATACGCTTTCAAGGTCAACGAGGTGCTCAAGGCCTTCTTCCTGACGCTGGACATCGAGCTGGTCGATTTCAAGCTGGAATTCGGCAAGCTGTCCGACGGCACCATCGTGCTTGCGGACGAAATCAGCCCCGACACCTGCCGCTTCTGGGATGTGCACACCCATGAAAAGCTGGACAAGGACCGTTTCCGCCGCAATCTGGGCGGGGAAGTGGAAGCGTATCAGGAGATCCTGCACCGCATGATGGGCGAATAAGCCAGCGGACGCACGGCAGCTTAAAAGGAGGAATCATATGGGCGGCGTATTTGGCGTGGTATCCAGGGAAAGCTGCGTCACCGACCTGTTTTTCGGCGTAGACTATCATTCGCATCTGGGCACCCGCCGGGGCGGCATGGCCGTTTACAGCCCGGAAACCGGCTTTGAAAGGGCCATACACAATATTGAGAACTCCCCCTTCCGCACCAAATTCGAGCGGGACGTGGAGGAGATGGCCGGCACCATGGGCATCGGCTGTATCAGTGACACCGATCCGCAGCCGCTGATTGTCCGCTCCCATCTGGGCAACTATGCCCTGACGACGGTGGGGCGCATCAACAATATCGAGGCCCTCGTCGAGCAGGCCTTTGCCAACGGCAGCTCCCACTTTCTCGAGATGAGCGGCGGCCGGGTCAACCAGACCGAGCTGACCGCCTGCCTCATCAACCAGAAGGATTCTCTCGCCGAGGGCATCCGGCATGCGCAGGAGCTCATCGACGGATCGATGACCCTGATTGCGCTGAACAAGGACGGGCTGTACGCGGCCCGCGATCTGTACGGGCGCACGCCGCTCATCATAGGCAAAAAGGAGGGGGCGCTGTGCGTTTCCTTTGAATCCTTCGCCTATCTCAACCTTGGCTATCACGACGAATACAGCCTGGGCCCGGGTGAGGTCGTCCACATAACGGCGGACGCGTACAAAACGCTGCTGCCGGCGCGCAAAAAGAAAAAGGTCTGCGCCTTTTTGTGGACCTATTTCGGCTATCCCACCTCATCCTATGAAGGGGTCAACGTGGAGCAGATGCGCTACGACTGCGGCCGCATTCTCGCGCAGCATGATACCGATACCCAGGTGGATTCGGTCGCCGGTGTCCCCGATTCGGGCACGGCGCACGCCATCGGCTACGCCAATGAGTCGGGCATTCCCTTTGCCCGCCCCTTCATCAAGTACACCCCCACCTGGCCGCGCAGCTTTATGCCCCAAAATCAGGCGGTGCGCAACCAGGTCGCCCACATGAAGCTCATTCCGGTGGACAAGCTCATCCGCGGCCAGCGGCTGCTGTTCATTGACGATTCGGTGGTGCGGGGCACCCAGATGCGGGAGACGGTGGATTTCCTGTACGACAGCGGGGCGAAGGAGGTCCATATCCGGCCCGCCTGCCCGCCCATCATGTTCGGGTGCAAGTATCTGAACTTCTCCCGTTCCACCTCCGACATGGATCTGCTCTCCCACACGGTCATCGAGGAGCTGGAAGGGGAAGAGGGCTTCCGCCATCTGGAGGAATACTGCGACGCGCGGTCCGGGCGGTATGAACGCATGGTGGACGGCATGCGCCGCCGCCTGCGCATGACCACGCTGCGGTTCCAGACGCTCGAGGGCATGCTGGAGGCCATCGGCCTTGATCCCGACGATATATGCACCTATTGCTGGACAGGAAAAGAATAAAAACGGGTTCGCCGGCGGGCTGCACGGGCGTGCGGCTCACCGGCGGCTTGGCTGTATAAAGGAGGATCCCCTGATGAAAAGCGTGAGCGAAAGTTACGCCGCGGCGGGCGTGGATGTTACCGCCGGCTACAAGGCCGTGGAACTGATGAAGGCCCACGTGGCCCGCACCAATGTGCCGGGCGTGCTCTCGGGTATCGGCGGCTTCGGCGGGCTGTTTGAGCCGGATTTTGCCGGCATGAAGCGCCCGGTGCTCGTTTCGGGCACCGACGGCGTGGGCACCAAGCTGAAGCTGGCTTTCCTGCTGGATAAGCACGATACGGTGGGCATCGACTGCGTGGCCATGTGCGTCAACGACGTGGCCTGCTCGGGTGCGCAGCCGCTCTTTTTCCTCGATTACATCGCCTGCGGCAAAAACTATCCCGAAAAGATCGCCGCTATCGTATCGGGCGTAGCGGAGGGCTGCGTGCAGGCAGGCTGCGCCCTCATCGGCGGTGAAACCGCCGAGATGCCCGGCTTTTATCCGGAGGATGAATACGATCTGGCCGGGTTCAGCGTGGGTCTTGCCGATTACGACAGCATCGTGAACTCCGCCAATGTGCGTCCGGGCGACGCCCTCATCGGTGTGGCGTCCAGCGGGGTGCATTCCAACGGCTTCTCCCTTGTGCGCAAGGTGTTCGATATCAGCGAGAAAACGGTGGGGGCGCGGTATGACGAGCTGAGCGCCACGCTGGGCGAAACGCTGCTTACCCCGACAAAGATTTATGTCAAGCCCCTGCTCGCCCTGATGAAAGCGGTGAAGGTGCACGGCATCTCCCACATCACGGGCGGCGGGTACTATGAGAACATTCCGCGCATGCTGCCCGACGGCGTGACGGCGGTCATCGAAAAGGCGAAGGTGCCGGTGCTGCCGATCTTTAACCTGATCCAGCGGGTGGGGAATATTCCGGAGCGGGATATGTTCAACACCTTCAATATGGGCACCGGCCTGGTGCTGGCGGTGGCGCCCGACGAAGCGGACGAAGCGGTGCGGGTGCTCACCGAAAACGGCGAGCAGGCCACGATCCTTGGCGAAGTCAAGGCGGGCGGCGAAGGCGTCGAACTGGTGTAACAAGGCGGAAAAGGTGTTTTCCGCCTTTCCTTGCGAGAAAGGAAGGAACATAACCATGCGCAACATAGCTGTGCTGGTGTCCGGCGGGGGCACCAACCTGCAGGCTCTGCTCGACGCCGAACAGGCGGGGCGGATTCCGCAGGGGCGCATCGTGCGGGTGATTGCCTCCCGCCCCGGTGTGTACGCACTCGAGCGGGCGAAGGCCCGCGGCGTGGCCACCGCGGTGGTCAGCCGCAAGACGTTTGCCGACGCGGCGGCCTTTGACGAGGCGCTGCTCGCCGAATTGGAGGCCTGCGGCGCCGATGTGGTGGTGCTGGCCGGCTTTTTGTCCATCCTGGGCGAAAAGGTGATCGCCCGCTACCGCAACCGGATCCTCAACGTGCACCCGTCCCTGATCCCCTCCTTCTGCGGGGCGGGCTTCTACGGGCTGAAGGTGCACGAGGCGGCGCTGGCGGCCGGGGTGAAGGTGACGGGCGCGACGGTGCATCTCGTCAACGAGATTCCCGACGGCGGGGCCATCGTGCTGCAGAAAGCGGTGGACGTACGGCCGGACGATACGCCCGAAACGCTGCAGCGGCGGGTCATGGAGCGGGCGGAATGGGAACTGCTGCCCCGGGCGGTGGCACTGCTCTGCGCGGACAAGATACAGGTGAACGGCCAGATTGCCGTGATTGAGGAATAAGGGGGAACCAGATTATGCAGAAAAAATCACTGGCGCAGGAATTGAGCGCCACCACCTATCCGGGACGGGGCATCGTCCTGGGCAAAAGCGAGGACGGCGGGCAGTTTTACATCGCCTATTTCATCATGGGACGCAGTGCGAACAGCCGCAACCGCGTGTTCGAGCACGACGGCCGGGGGATCCGCACCAAGGCCTTTGACGAAAGCAAGATGGAGGATCCGTCCCTCATCATTTACGCGCCGGTGCGGGTGTATGGCGATGTGACCATCGTCACCAACGGCGATCAGACCGACACCATTTACGATACGCTGGCGGCGGGCGGTACCTTTGAACAGGCGCTGCGCACCCGGACCTTTGAGCCGGACGGCCCCAATTTCACCCCCCGCATTTCGGGCGTGGTGGAGCCGAAGGAGGACCGGTACCGCCTGTCCATCCTCAAATCGGCAAACGGCAACCCCGCCTCCACCCAGCGGTTCTTCTTCGACTATGACGCGCCGCGGGCGGGCGAGGGGCATTTCATCCACACCTATCAGCAGGACGGCAATCCGCTGCCCTCCTTTGAAGGGGAACCGACCCGCGTGGCCATTGAAGGGGATCTGGACACCTTCTCCCGCACCGTGTGGGAGAATCTCAACGAGGACAACAAGGTGTCTCTCTTCACCCGGGCCATCGACCTGCGCTCCGGCGCGGTGACCAGCCTCATCTTCAACAAGAACGAAGGAAACTGAAAGGAGAGCCTGTTATGAACGAACTGCTTTTGAAATACGGCTGCAACCCCAATCAGAAGCCGTCCCGCATCTTTATGCAGGACGGGGGCGAGCTGCCCATCGAGGTGCTGAATGGCCGGCCGGGCTTTATCAATTTTCTCGACGCCTTCAACAGCTGGCAGCTGGTTAAGGAGCTGAAGGAAGCCACCGGCCTGCCGGCAGCCGCCTCCTTCAAGCATGTCAGCCCGGCGGGTGCGGCGGTGGCGCTGCCCCTGTCCGACACGCTCAAAAAGATTTATTTTGTGGACGATCGCGAGCTGTCCCCGCTGGCGTACGCATATGCCCGCGCCCGCGGCGCCGACCGCATGTCTTCCTACGGCGACTGGGTGGCCCTGTCCGACGTGTGCGACAAACAGACGGCCGCTCTGCTCGCACGCGAGGTGTCGGACGGCGTCATCGCCCCCGGCTACACCGACGAGGCGCTGGAAATCCTGCGCGGCAAGCGCAAGGGCTCCTATAACGTGGTGCGCATCGATCCGGCGTACACGCCTGCCCCGGTGGAGCATAAGGACGTGTTCGGCGTCACCTTCGAGCAGGGACGCAACGAGGTGAAGATCGACGAGACGCTGCTTTCCAACCTGGTCACCGAGAACAAAACGCTGCCCGACGAGGCCAAGCGGGATCTCCTCATCGCCCTCATCGCCCTCAAATACACCCAGTCCAACTCGGTCTGCTACGCCAAGGACGGACAGGTCATCGGCGTGGGCGCGGGACAGCAGAGCCGGGTCCACTGCACCCGCCTGGCGGGCAACAAGGCGGATGCGTGGTATCTGCGGCAGCACCCGAAGGTGCTGGCCCTGCCCTTCCGCCCCGATATCCGCCGCCCTGACCGGGACAACACCATCGACGTGTATATTTCGGACGAATACGAGGACGTGATCGCCGACGGCGCGTGGCAGAACTTTTTCACCGCGCGGCCGGAACCGCTGACCCGTGAGGAGCGGCGCGCCTGGCTGGATACCCTGACCGGCGTGTCGCTGGGTTCCGACGCGTTCTTCCCCTTCGGCGACAACATCGAGCGCGCGCACAAATCGGGCGTGTGCTATATCGCGGAACCGGGCGGTTCCATCCGGGACGACAACGTCATCGAAACCTGCAACAAATACGGCATCGCGATGGCCTTCACCGGCCTGCGCCTGTTCCATCATTAAGCGAAAGGCGGGAACCGCATGGATATTCTGGTGGTCGGCGGCGGCGGCCGCGAGCACGCCATCGTACGCAAACTGAAGGAAAGCCCCCGCTGCGGCAAGCTGTACTGCACCCCCGGCAACGGCGGCATCGCAAAGGACGCCCAGTGCTTCGATGTGGCGGCGACCGATCTGCCCGGCGCGGTGG
This sequence comes from uncultured Oscillospiraceae bacterium, assembly GCA_902478605.1. Lineage (GTDB taxonomy): Bacteria > Bacillota > Clostridia > Oscillospirales > Acutalibacteraceae > UMGS856. The sequence continues at coordinate 15,093 of CABSLQ010000041.1, read as the reverse complement.
CGCTGGCCAAAAAGCTGCGGGTCGATCTGGTGTTTGTTGCGCCGGACGATCCGCTGGTGGCCGGCATGGTGGACGCGCTGGAGGCGGAAGGCATCGCGGCCTTCGGCCCGCGCGCGAACGCGGCCATTCTCGAAGGTAGCAAGGTGTTTTCCAAAAACCTGATGAAACAATACGGCATTCCCACCGCCGGCTACGAAGTGTTCGATCAGCCGGCTGAGGCGCTGGCCTATATCCGCCGGCAGGACAAGTATCCGGCGGTCATCAAGGCGGACGGCCTGGCTCTGGGCAAGGGGGTCATCCTCTGCGACAATTACGAGGAGGCCCGGCAGGCGGTCAAGGAGATCATGGAGGATCGCGTTTTCGGCGCGTCGGGCAGCCGGGTCGTGGTGGAGGAATTCCTCACCGGTCCCGAGGTATCGGTGCTTGCCTTTACCGACGGCAGGACGGTTAAACCAATGGTCTCCGCCAAGGATCACAAGCGCGCCTTTGACGGCGACATGGGGCCCAACACGGGCGGCATGGGCACCATCAGCCCCAACCCGTATTACACCGAGGAGCATGCCGCCTGGTGCATGGAGCATATTTTCCAGCCCACGGTGGACGCCATGGCCAAAGAGGGCCGGCCCTTCAAGGGCTGCCTCTTTTTCGGGCTGATGATAACGCCCGACGGCCCCAAGGTGATCGAGTACAACTGCCGGTTCGGCGACCCGGAAACGCAGGTGGTGCTGCCCCGTCTGGAGACGGATCTGATCGAGATTATCGAGGCGGTGCGGGACGAGCGGCTCGACTCGCTGGATATTCGCTGGAAGGAAGAGGCCTGTGCCTGCGTGGTGATGGCCTCGGGCGGGTATCCCGCCTCCTATCCCAAGGGCCTGCCCATCTCGGGACTGGACAATGCGGGACAGCGGGATGACGTGTATGCGATTTACCACGCGGGCACCAAGCTGCAAGGCGGGCGCTTTGTCACGAACGGCGGGCGGGTGCTCGGTGTGACGGCGGTGGCGGCCACCCTGCCGGAAGCCTTGGACAAGGCGTATGCCGCCGTGAGCAAGATTGCGTTTGAAAACGCCCATTACCGCAAGGATATCGGGAAATAAAGAAGGCACGGTTTTGCGTCTGCAAAACCGTGCCTTCAGATTGTCAAAAAAGCATCGGAAGGAAGAGGAGGTGTGGAGGGGGAACCATCAGGGTTCCCCACTCCGCGTCGAGCGAAGCGGATCAAAGCAGCCTTCAGGCGGCCGAAAGTGGGGAAAATCATCCGGTTTTCCCCACTTTCGGCTTCAGCTTGTCAAAGAAGTCTCGCATGCGAGACTTCTTTGACAAGCTGAAGGCACGGTTTTGCGTCTGCAAAACCGTGCCTTTTTGTTGCGTTGGGGATCCATCGGCTCGGCCAATGGAAAGGAAATGGCTTAGATATAGATTCAAGTTAAGGGAGCCAACCAACGAAAAATATGGAGAAGGTCTTTTTCATGGCTCAGCGATGTGGCGGGAAAGTCGACGTATTGCCGGACGCGGAAAGAGAAGATAAAGGAAACAGGCGGGACCCCCGATCAGGCGGCCGCCTTCGCTTGTACCGAGACCACCCAGTTGTCTACCTGCTGCTGCAGGATGCCGAGAGGGGCGGGGCCGGTTGCCAGCAGCACCCGATGGAATTCCACCGCGGAAAAGGCGTCGCCCAGCTCCTGCTCCGCCTGCCGGCGCATCTCTTCCAGCTGCGCCCCGGTAAAATAATACTGCAGGTAGTTGGTCGGCGTTTCCACGTGCAGCAGGTACTGCTCACGCATGCTTTCTTCGGGTATATTCAGATATTGCCCGACAAAAGCGGCGCTTTCTTCGAGGTCCCAGCCATGATAGTGGATGCCGATATCGAGCAGGCAGATCACCATCTGCACCGCCCGCTGCGAGGCGTTGTGCAGCGCGGCGACATCGCTGTCCTGCGCGTATCGGTCGCTGCGGTTCTCCACATAGGTGGCCCATCCCTCGGTGTAGCCGTTGTAGTCGAGGATATACCGCACGGCGGGCAGTTTCTGTGCCTTGAAAAAGGCGTTCTGATACATATGCCCCGGATAGCCTTCATGCGCAACGGTGGGAAAGATGGAGGGCGAGTAAGCACCGTTGATATAAATCGACTCGGGCGTGCCGTCCGGCTGATCGATGGGGGAGCGCAGATAGGCGGCGGGGGAGAAATTGTCCTTCATGGCGTCGGGCACCGTATGGATGGCATAGGACAGATTGGCCACATCGGGATAATCGGCCAGCATGGCCTCCCGCAAATAGTCGAGATTTTGTTCCGCGCTTTCAAATTCGCCGTAGGCAGGCTGCCCCGCCTGCATATAGGCGGTCAGTCCCTCGGGGTCGCTTTTGGCAAGGGAGAGCGTCAAAAGGGTAAATTCGCCCAGATACTGTTCAAGGCGTTCGGTCAGCCAGGCTTCCGCCTCTTCGATGGTCATGTCGCTGCCGGTGGTCTGCTGAAACAGCGCCTGGTAAAACGCCTGGCCGCCCGGCCTTTCGGCAAGACCGCCGTCCTCCGGCGCGTTTTCAATGGAGGAAAGCTCCTCGCCCAGCCGGCGATAGGCCTGGCGCAGATTGTTTTCTATTAGGGCTTTGCCCGTTGCCTTATACGCTTCCTTATCCTGTGCGGAGAGAAAATCCGCCGCGTCCACCTTGGCGGAGAAAGCGTCCACGAGAAAGGAAACGTCGGAATCCTGAAAGGTTTCGCACTGCTCGATGACGCGCGCAAGGATGGTGCGGCTGAGCCCGGCGCCGTTTTCCTGCCGCTGCCGTTCGAGGGCGGCGTACTGGACAAAGGTTTCTTCCGCTGTCTCGAGCATGTGGAACAGGCCGTCGATGTCGTTTTGCCGGCGGACGGGGTATTCGGTGAGCAGCAGGGGAAGCTGCGCCTGAAAGCCGGTGAAGCTGCCGAGGTAACCGGTGCTCAGCCAGTAGTGTTCCGCCGTCAGCCGCTGCCGTTCCAGCCAGTCCTGCAGAATATCCCGCGTCAGACGGGAGGAGGCCGACAGGTCCTCCGGCTCAAAATGATCCAGTACCCCCTGCAGAAAGCGCACGCCGTCCAGGCTGTCTTCCCAGTCGGATTCGTCGCCGTACGGCAGCGCCGCCGGCTCGATTGCAACGCCGTACGCGGTGGGATCGGCAAACAGGAAGGGCAGGGACATGTCGTCCGGCGCCACCAGCAGGGCGGGCAGCTGCTCCACGAAGGCATCAAAATGCCGCTGCGGCGTCAGGGTATAGCCGAGCCCCGTCCCAATAAGCAGCGCGCCGGCGATCACAAAGGCGGCGACCCCGCGCCGCATATAACGTATCCATCGATGCATCACGATTCACCTCTTATACCTATCGGCCGGGAGCGTGCTGACTCTGCCGTTCCCTCCCGGCCGGATACATGCAGTATCAGTATACCATATTTGGCGCATAAAAAAAGCCCGGCGCAAAATAAAATATGCGCCGGGCTCCCGTGCGGGTTCTCACACCTTGGAATAGCCGAAGCTGTTGACAATGGCGTCGATTTTCTGCTTGTTCCGGCACTGGGGACATTCGTGGGACAGATGGGTTTCGTACCCCGGAATATCCTGCGGGCCGAAGAGAGAATGGATCGGCAGTCCGTGCGCCTCACTGACAGCACTGAACACGGCGGCAATACCCACGAGCCGGCCGCTGTAATACTGCAGGCATTCGAGCGAGCGGTTGATCGTTTTGCCGGTGGAGACGGAGGCAATGAGCAGGAGGATCTCCCGGTTCCAAACCATGCGCTGGGTGTTGTCCCGGAAGATCATCTGGTTGTTGGCGTTGAGCTCAGGCGTGATGACGCAGATGTCCCGCCCCGCGCTCAGGGAAGGCCCGGCCTGTGACAGCTCGCGTGCGAGAAAAGCCCCGAGCATCTCGGTACCCTCGAGGCAGATGATGGTATCCACCGGGGTGCCCGTCTGATAGGCGCGGGCGAGCACCTGGGCGCCGCTTTGCGCCATCTGATACTGGCTTTTGACGGCGGTCAGATCGATGTAATAGTTGACGTGGGAGTGATTGGTGGCAAAATGGCCGGGGATTACCCCGATTTTGACCGCTTTATCCTGCCGGCAAAGGATGGTCTGCATTCTGTGTTCCATAAGCTCCTCCTCCAAAGCGGCCGGGATTCCCCCGCGGCCGCTTTTTATTTAGTGTAGCATATATCCTATTTTTATTCAAGAGTAAAACCGAAATATATTATAAAAACACCATGCCGTTCATGGATAATTTACGCTTTTTTGCGCTGCAGCCATTGCAATGCTTTCGGCAGGTATGGTATACTGTATACAAATGAGCCGCGGCGGCTCGGGGATTATATAAGGAGTGGAAACCGAATGGATACCTTGGACACAATGGACACCTTTGTGGAGCAGATCGTCGCCAAAAAGAAGGGCGGACGCGAATACGGCATTATCGCCCTGGTGGTGCTGGGGGCGCTGATACTGACGGCGGCGCTGTTTTTGTTTATTCCCATGCTGATGATACTGGTGGTGGGCATCGGCTACGGGGCGTGGTGGCTCATCACCAGCCAGAACGTGGAGTTTGAATACAGCGTGACCAACGGCGATATTGACATCGATCAGATCGTTGCCCAGCGCAAGCGGAAGCGCATTGTCTCGGTGGCCGGTTCCAAAATTGAGAGCCTGCTGCCTTACAACGCGGCGGAACAGGCCAACCGGCACTACGATCGGGTGGTGCTGGCCGCGCCGTCGGCTGAGGCGGCCACCTGGTGCTTCAACTATCACAGCAAGAAAAACGGCCATACCCTGGTGGTTTTCGCGCCGGAACAGCGGGTGCTCGACGCGCTCGAGCGCGGCCTGAACAAGCTGGTACAGCTGGAGATGAAAAGGAAAGCCGCGCAGGCGGGCGTATCCGACGCGGCGGAGAAATAGAGCGGACGGGAATGGTGCCGGCATGCTGCATGCTGGACGCCTGACGGAAAAGCGCTTGCGGGCCGTATATATGGCCCGCATTTTCCGTCTTGCACAAGCAAAGCCGCCTGTCGGCAGCGGCCGTGGTGAGGCGGGGACCCTTTTGCTTTTAACAGGAAACGGGGGAAAGGATATTTATGAAAGTATTGACGGCGAAATCGATGCGGCTGCTCGAAGCGGCGGCGGTGGACGAGGGGCTCGACTACCTGCGTCTGATGGAAAACGCGGGCAGTGCCGCCGCGCGCCGTATCCGCGCGATTGACAACCTGGCGGGGCGGAACACCGTTGTCCTGTGCGGCAGCGGCAACAACGGCGGCGACGGCTTTGTCGTCGCCCGCAAGCTGCAGGAAGAGGGGTATGCCGTGACGGTGGTGCTGCTGTGCGGCCGGCCCAAAAGCCCGCAGGCAAGGGAAACGCTCAGCCGCATCGAGGACGCGGGCGACATCGCCGTGCTCAATCTGGAAACGGAGCCCTATCTGGTTTCCGACGCGGTGCGGGAGGCGGCGCTGGTGGTGGATGCGGTGTACGGCATCGGCTTTCACGGGGAGCTGCCCGACTACATGCGGGCCATATTCCGCATGGTCAATACCTCCGAGGCCATTACGGTGGCCATCGACGTGCCCAGCGGCATGGACTGCGATACCGGGGTGTGCGATCCGGACACCCTGCTGGCCGATCGCACGGTGACCTTCACGGCGATGAAGCCCGGTCTGCTGACTGCCCGCGCTTCCACCGCGTGCGGCAGCGTGGAGGTGGTCTCCATCGGCATTGACGAGCGGCTGCTCGCGCAATTCACCTCGGATCAGTCGATTATTGACTGGGATATGGTCGCCCGCTGTTTTTCGCCGCGCGCTTCGGAAAGCCATAAGGGGACATATGGACAGGTGCTGGCCGTATGCGGCAGCTACGGTATGGCGGGCGCGGCCCTGCTCGCGCTCAAGGCGGCGTTGCGCGGCGGCGCGGGACTGGCGACGGCGGCGGTGCCCCGATCGATTTACCCGATCATGGCGGCCGGCCTGCCCGAAGCGGTGTTTGTGCCCCTACCTGAGACGCCGGAGGGACAGACCGCGCTGGCGGCGCTGCCGCTTCTGCGCGAACGGCTGAAAAAAACGAATGCGCTGCTTATCGGCTGCGGCTTGGGAACGGGCGGGCAGATGACCGCTGTGGTGGAAGATCTGCTGCGGTGCGCCGATTGTCCGGTGGTTTTGGACGCGGATGGTATAAATGCGGCAGCAGGGCATATAGATATAGGGAAAACAACCCGGGCGCCGCTTGTGCTGACGCCCCATCCCGGCGAAATGGCGCGGCTGCTGGGCAGCACCGTCGCGCAGGTGCAGGAAAACCGTGTCGAAGCGGCGCGGCAATACGCGGAAAAGCACGGCGTCGTGGTGGTGCTTAAGGGCAACCGCACGGTGATTGCCGCGCCGGGACGCCCCCTGCTCATCAATACAACGGGCAATGCGGGAATGGCGACCGGCGGCAGCGGCGACGCGCTGGCAGGGCTCATCGCCTCCTTCCTGGCGCAGGGAATGGAGCCGTATCACGCGGCCATGTGCGGCGTGCATCTGCATGGACTGGCGGGCGACCGCGCGGCGGCACGCCTGTCGCAGCATGCGATGCTGCCCTCCGATTTGATCGACGAGCTGGGCGGGTTGTTTTTGCGCCTGGAATAACGGGTTAGGGGCCGGGGGCCGCCGTCCGTTCGGGCGCGGGGCTCCCGGCCCTTTCGCGCCGGCGGACGGGGGAGTGGGAAGAAAACGTCAAGTTTGGTCCGCCGGAGAAATGGAGCATGGCTATGACCCGTCGTTTTTTCGGCCTGGCGCTTGTCCTTGTGCTGGCGCTGACGCTATTGACCGCCTGTTCGCCTGCGGCGAAGGAACCGGAAAAGCCGGTGACCACCGGGTTTTCCTGCGATGTGGATATGACCTATCAGGATATGCAGATAAAGGGACGGCTGACCCGTATGTCCGCCGGGATGCTCAAGATGGAATTCGAGGAGCCGGCCACCCTGAACGGCATGTCCATGGAATGGGACGGGGAAGAGGTCAAGGTGCGCATGGGGGCGCTGTCTTTCGGCGTCACACCCGATCAGATACCCGAAAGCGCCCTGGGCCGCAGCGTGATGGAAGCACTGGATGCGGGATTTCGGGCAGAGGGCAGCGCTGCCGTAACCGACAAGGGGCTGTCCACCAAAGGGGAATCGGTAAACGGGCAGTTTGAGATTCTGTCCGATCCCACTACAGGACAGCTGATCTCGCTGAAAATCCCGGCGATCGGCCTGACGGCCGCCTTTTCCAATTTTCAGCTGACGCAGGAATCTGCCAACTAAACAGAAGCCCGCCGGAAGGCGGCTTTGATCCGCGGCCGTACGCAAGCGTACGGCTCTCGACGCGGAGTGGGGAACCCTGATGGTTCCCCCTCCACACCTCCCCTTCCTTCCGATACGTTTTTGACACTCTAAAGCCCGCCGGAATGGTTCCGGCGGGCTTTTCTCTTTGGCTCTTTTTGGCTCTTTGGCTTTATGCATTGAGCAGGTAAAAGCCCAGGTTCAGATAACCGGCAAACAGGACCCACAGCAGGGTTGGCAGCAGCAGCCAGTAGGCGGATTTGCGGATATACCGGAATCCCGATAAGGTCAGCGTCAGCAGCGCCACAAGCAGCAGCAGCCAGAAAAAAGCGACCAGCCGCAGCCCCAGCCGGAAAAAGATCAGGGGCCACAGGGCGCTGACAAACAGCTGCGCTGTGTACACCCGCAGACAGGCGGCACGGTCGAGGTCTCCGCTGCTCCAGATGAGGTAGGCGGCCAGGCCCATCAGGGCGTACAGCGCGGTCCACACAATGGGAAATACAACGGCCGGCGGGGTGAGCGGCGGCTTAATGAGCTGCTCAAAGCCGGCGGTTCCGCCCGCAAGGCCGCCGAGAAAGCCCACGGCCAGGGTACCTCCGACGGATAATAAGAACGCTTTGAGATCGAATTTTTGGCGGCGCGAGGCCACAACGGTTGACATGGCGCATCCGGCCTTTCTAAAATGTTTTCTGTATACAGTATGTGCCGAAGGACCGGATTATAATACTTTTCAGCAAAAAGGGCCGCGCGGCTGCGCGGCCCTTTTGCGGGGATTATTGGTTTTCGTTTTTGAGCGCGTCCACGATGTTTTCCCGGCGCACCTTGGACATGGCGTACATCATGGTGACGAATACCACGAGGAAGACGCACAGGATGGCCACCACAAAGCTGAGCCAGGGGAAGGCGAACATCGTATACACCCCCTGCAGCAGAGCCGCACGGATGAGGAACACGAAGACCAGCGAGACGGGCAGACCGTACAGCAGGGCTTTGAGCCCGTAGAAGAGGCATTCAAAGTTCATCATCTTGCGGAAGCCCGCCTGGGTTGTGCCGACCGACCGAAGCATGGCCAGTTCCCGGCGGCGCAGCTGAATATTGGTGGAGATGGTGTTGAACACGTTGGCGATGGTGATAAGCGAGATGAGCACGATGAAGCCATAGGTCAGCACGTTGAACACGAGCAGCACATTTTCGTTCTGCTGCTTCTGGGCATCATAATTGATGCAGTCATAGCCCAGGCGCATCTGCTGAATGGTATCGTTGATATCCTTTTCCGCCTTGGTGGTGTCCGCCGCATTGATGGCGAAAGAGACCGACGGCCGGTAAAAGGTGCCGCCAAACTGTTCGATCACGCTGGGGGAGACGATGAGAGTGCCCCCGCCGCTGGCGTTGTTGTGCGTTTCTATGCCCAGCGGTATTTCATCCGTGTAGGTTTCGAGACGGATGGTCGCCGTTGTGGGATGGGTTTGGCCGTCCGCCACGGCGCCGGAAATTCCCAGAAGCTCTACTTCGCGGGGCGTATGATCTGCCAGAACATGGCCTTCGATATAGCGGCCGGCTTCGTCCATGATGAGATATTGATCGAGCACGATGGCGCGCGGATTGTCTGCGTCGGTATAATCTGCGAGGTTCAGCCCCAGCTTTTCTACATAGCGGGCGAAGGTCTCCTCGTCCAAAGCGGTGATGCTGAAGGGCAGAAGGGGCGCTTCATCCTCCTGGAAAAAGCCGCTTTCCACCGCAATGTCCCAGAGCTTGTCATCCAGTTCTTCCCTTTGGGCGGTGTACTGGCCGCTGGTGTGGCGCAGCATGGTGAACTCTGTGATGTTGTCCATCGCATCCAGCGCGTTGTAAAAAGACCGGATCTCCTCCGTCGGCGTTTCCTCGTCGTCGTGCCGGGGCACCGAAACCAGGATGCTGTAGTTCTTGTCGCTGAACATGGTGGTGACGCTGGCCCTGAGCAGCGAGGTGTAGGTGGAAACCGAGATGAACAGCACCACGCTGATGAACAGGGAAAAGACGGTTGCGCGGTAGCGGCGGCGGTTGCGCTTGAAGTTTTTGAGCGCCAGGTCGCCCTCCATGCCGAAAAGCCGGCGGATAAAGCGGGGCGTTTTGACCTGCTTGGCGCGCAGGCGGATGTCATCGGTCTGCCGGATCGCTTCGATGGCGGACAGGCGCGCGGCGCGCCGGGCGGGGATATAGGCCGAGATGAGCACGGTCAGCAGGCCGACCACCGCCGCAATGACAATGGCGGGCACCGAGACGGACAGGGTGAAGGTCACCGTACCGTTCAGAAAGCTGGAGAGAGAATCCCGCAGCAGCCAAATGGTCACCCCGATGCCGCCGACGCCCGACAGCACCCCAAGCGGGATGCCGATGCCGCTGATGACCAGCGCTTCATAAAGGACCGCGTGTTGGATCTGCCGCGAGGTGGCGCCCACGCTCGACAGCATGCCGAACTGCCGGGAGCGCTCGCTCACCGAGATGGCGAAGGCGTTATAGATAAGCGAGATGGAGCCCAGCATGATCAGCGCGATGAGGATGGCGGCCATGCTGTACAGCACGGCATTGAAATTTTCGTTCTGGCTGATACCCATATAGCGCAGCAGGCCGGAGTGGTAGAGGATGTACATGTCATCGATCGTACCGGCAAGCTCCGGCATGGTTTCAAAGATTTTTGCCGGCTTTTTTGCGGTCACGTACAGGGAGACGGTGTCGTTCGCCTGCAGGGTGTTCGGCATAAGGCGGGTGAAAACGGTATATCCGCCCGCACTGTACGATTCCATGCCGGGACGGGCGCACACGCCCACGATGGTGTAGGTTTTGGTTTCCCGCACCGACAGGGTTTCCGGCTCGTCATCGGGATTATAGGAATAGTTGCGCGTCGCGACGGTGCCGTCCTCAAATACCCGATCGCCGATGGGCAGGGTGATGGTGTCCCCCACGTTCAGCTGCACGCCGCCGTTTATCCAGATGTGTTCGGAAATAAGCAGCTCGCTGTCGTTTTCCGGCAGGCGGCCTTCGATGGGCGTGACGCCGAAGAGGCCGAACGCCGTCTCCTCAAACGCCTGCACGCACAGGTAAGGCTTGGCGTCGTTGGCGCTGCCCTCCAGCATGGCAAATCCCAGCATCCGAGTATAGCCCGTCTGCTTAAAGGCATCGGAACGCCGCAGGTCGGCCGTCTGCTGGTAGGAGACGTTCTCGACGCCTGCCTCCCAGTTGCCCTCCTCGGCAATGGTGGAGCGCAGCATGAAGTCCTGCATGCTGGAAATAAAGGAGGTGATGGCGGTTACCATCGCCACCGACAGCACCACGCCGATGATGGTCACGATGGTGCGGGTCTTGTTCTTGCGCAGCGTTTTACGCGTGACGCGGTGCAGGATATTCATGCGATCACCTCATCCCGGGAAATGCGGCCGTCCTCGATGCCGATGATGCGATCGGCCTGCAGGGCGATTTTCTCGTCGTGGGTGATGACAATGAGCGTCTGATTGAATTTCTTATTGTACAGACGCAGCAGATTGATGATATCGGCGCTGTTGCGGCTGTCAAGGTTGCCGGTCGGTTCGTCCGCCAGGACGAGGGCGGGGCTGTTGGCCAGGGCGCGGCCGATAGACACCCGCTGCTGCTGCCCGCCCGAAAGCTGGTTGGGCAGATGGCCGAGTCGGTTTTCCAGGCCAAGCGTCACAATCAGCTCGCGCAGCTGGCGCGGATCCACCTTGCGCCCGTCGAGCAGCAGCGGCAGGGTGATGTTTTCCTCCACGGTGAGCACGGGGATTAGGTTATAGAACTGATAAATCAGCCCGATTTGCCGGCGGCGGAAGACAGCCAGGTTGGTTTCGTTGAGCGTATACACGTCGGTGTTGTCGATGAACACCTTGCCCGAGGTGGGGTAGTCCACGCCGCCGAGAATATGCAGCAGGGTGGATTTGCCCGATCCGGAGGGACCGATAATGGCCACAAACTGCCCCTTCGGCACCGAAAAGGTGACGTTGTCCAGGGCGCGGACCGCCGTTTCTCCCTTGCCGTACACTTTGCACAGGTTTTCCACGCGCAGAATTTCCATGTGAGAAGCCTCCTGTTGTTTCATTCTGTCTCTCAGTTTACCCGCGCAGGGTGACACGGCGGTGACAGGGACGGTGACAGTTTTGTCACCGATCAAACGACCGCGTGATTGAAGCGTACGGTGAAGCAGGCGCCGCCGCCCGGCTGGTTCGCGGCGGAAACCTGCGCGTCCTGCCGGGACAAAATGCTTTTGGCCATCGCCAGGCCGATGCCGGCGCCCGCCGCGCTGTCCTCCGCGTGCTTGCCGCGGTAAAACCGGGTGAAGATGTGGGGCAGGTCCTGCGCATCGATGCCCGGCCCGTTGTCCGCAATTTCCAGGGTGGTATACAGCAGATTGGATCTCCAGCGGATGGTCAGGCGCCCGCCCGCCGGCGTATGCTCCACGCAGTTTTTGATGATGTTGAGCAGCGCCTCCACCGTCCAGCGGCGGTCGCAGGCAAACCGGGAGGCTTCATCCCCTTCGAGGCACAGCTGCTGTTCCTTGAGCTCCATCGGGATGAGCAGGGGAGCGGCCGCTTCCCTGACCAGATCGCCCACCGGCACCTCCTCCCGGTGCATGGTGACCACGCCCGCATCGAGACGGGACATTTTAAGCAGGGAGGAGACCAGCCACTGGATCCGTTCGAGCTGGATGCGGATATGGCGGGTGAATTCTTCCCGCTTTTCGGCGGGCAGCGTTTCGTCCCGCAGCAGATCGGTCATCATCAGCATGGAGGTCAGCGGCGTTTTGAGCTGATGCGAAATATCCGCCATCGAGTCGGCCAGCTGCAGCTTTTCCTTCTGCAGCTGGTCATTTGCCTCCGAGAGCAGGACGGTCACCTTATAGATTTCACTCTTGAGCAGGCTGAGCTCCCCCTCGCTGTGATCGCGCACGTCGAGCGCGTATTCCCCCGCCGTGATGCGGCGCAGGTACTCGACGAGCTTGTCCAGCTGGCGGTGCCGCCACAGGGTGTGTGCGAGACACAATATGTCCAGCAGCAGGCAGGCAGCCAGCACGAACCAGCCGGTCACCGCCCCGGCGCCGAAGCCCGCCGCCGTGAGGAGAAGCGTCGCGGCGGCGAGCATCGCGCACAGCGACTGCACATCGGGATTGCGAAAATACCGCATGCCGGTGCCTCCCTTCAGCTATGCCCGCCGATGCGGTAGCCGAGTCCCCGCACCGTTTCGATGATGACCGGGTTCTGCGGATCGTCCTCGATCTTCTCGCGCAGGCGCTTGATATACACGGTCAGGGTGTTGTCGTTGACAAAATCGCCCGACACGTCCCAGATGCTTTCGAGCAGCTGGCTGCGCGACAGGATTTGTCCCGCGTGGTTGACCAGCGTCATCAGCAGGCGGTATTCCAGGGCGGAAAGAAAGACATCCTGCCCGTTTTTATAGACCTTGCCCAAGGCGGGATTCACCTGCACCGAACCGAATTCGGTCACACCGCCGTTTTTGCCGGCCCGGCGCAGCACGCTCCGTATGCGGGAGACCAGCTCCCGCAGGCGGAAGGGCTTGGTGATATAATCGTCCGCCCCCATGTCCAGACCCATGACCACGCTTCCCTCGTCATCGCGGGCGGTCAGAAAGATGACGGGCAGGTCCCCTTTGGCTTTGACGGCGCGGCAGATATCATAGCCGCTGCCGTCGGGCAGGGAAAGATCGAGCACGGCGAGGTCAAACCGCGCGGTCTCCAGCGCCTTGAGCGCTTCGCGCACACCGGTGCATACCGTCACGTCGAACCCCTCCTGCCGCAGGGAGTATTCCAATCCCACCGCAATGCTGTTATCGTCTTCCACAACGAGAAGAGACTGTTTGTCCATGCTGTCACCTGCTTTCCTGTATGTACCCTTACTTGATAAGAGGACGGCTTTTCGGGTCGAAAGACTCCGGAGCCGCCTGCGTCGTGGATGGCCTGGCCGCGGGAGGGCGGCGGCCCGCTCACAGCCGGGAACATCGGGCGGCTCCGGAGCCGGTGTGTGCTTGTCCAGTGAGGGCACCTCCTATTGTACCGCATATTGCGCGTTTTTGCATGACGATTTCGTCATTTGCCTGCATTTGTGCAATGTGAATAATCCTCACTTGCCTTTTTCCGTCAGACGCAGGTACAATAAAAAAGGAAAAACTTTCCTGTCGGAAGGAGGCGGGCAGGTGAACGGGGAGAAGCGGGAAATCCTGCTGTGGGGCGCGGCGGCCGGGCTGCTCACGGCGGTGGGGCTGTGCGTGGCGCTGACCGCGCCGGATCTCACGCCGGTGCAGCGTGTCACCCCGGTGGCGACCGCGGCATCCTCTGGGAACAGCGTCGTCGCGGGGCCCACCACGGCGGCCGCCGCCGAAAAGACGACCGGAAAAGCCGCCGGCCCGACCACCGAACGCACGGCGACAGCGCCGAAGACAACCACGGCGGCGGAGACAACGGCAGCATCCACCATGCCGGAGGCGGCGGGAAAGATTAACATCAATACGGCCAGCCGGGAAGAGCTCATGCAGGTGAAGGGGATCGGCGAGGTGCTCGCCGACCGCATTATCGCGTACCGGGAAAGCCACGGCGGGTTTGACAGCCTGGAGGAGCTGACCGAAGTTAAGGGGATTGGAGAGAAGCGGCTGGAGCAATGGCGGCCGTACCTGACAGTGGGCGAATAAAGCGAATCAAAAACCCGGGCGCCGTTCCAACTGAGCGGCGCCCGGGTTTTTATGCAAGGACGATAGGCCCCATGGCCGGAAGAGAACGGCCGGCCATGTCGGTGATATTGCAATAGGGGGTGCAGCCGTATCCATAGTACAGCCAGCAGCCTTTCAGCCGCTCTGGCGTATACGCCGTGTACAGCCGTACGGTGTTTTCGTGCAGACGCACATCAAAGATATGGGAAGCAGCCTCCGGCTTATCCGGGTCGCACACAATAGTAAAGCCGTTTGGCCGGCCTGCCGCGGTCAGGCCGCCGTGCAGATGGCCGTAGTGCAGCTCCACCACCGCCGTACCGGTGTATTCCTGCGGGAAAATCCGCAGATCCCGGAAGGCGGGAGGCGGCATGCAGCCCCGCTCATCCGTGCCGTGCAGCAGATAGGCCATGCTTTCGGCCGCTTCCCGGCCCAGCTGATTCTGTGCAGAACGGCTCAGGTGGATCAAATCCTCCAGAGGCAGGTGGATGGTGGAGACGGTCAGCAGCCGATCCGTCAGTTCGGGCAGACGGCGCTGTACGTCCCGGACGCGGTTCCAGCCGGCCGGCACGACCCCGGCGCCGTCCGGCGTTTCAAAGGCGATGCGGCCAATCTGGCCTACCACGATGGGCAGATCGGCCCCGAAATCTTCCCGCAGGTGACGGACAAAATCCAGCATGTCTTCCTGGTAATGCGAAGAATCGCCCGTTTCCGAGCAGCCCTGGTGCCAGAACAGGCCGCGCACATGCGCGCCGTTCGCCCGGAACCGCCGCTGCATCGCGCCGTACAGGCTTTTATCGCCGCCCAGATGCCCCAGCGCCGGCGACCACTGCGCCATCGAGGTACCGCCGTGCGCACAGCAGAGAACGCCCTGCGGCACCCCCTCCAGCTCTTCCATGCGCTGCGCAAAGGCCAGTCCCGGTCCCACGCCGCGGAAGATGGGATCCGGCCGCCAGCCGTTCAGCAGCTGCGCGTGTATCGCATCCACCGCCGTCCACGTCTGGTGGAGCGGATGCCTGGCGGGACGCCAGGCATCGCAGCTTGTCAAAGAAGTCGCCGAAAGGCGGCATTTTTGGTATAATGGAGTAGGGT
>CABSLQ010000040.1 GCA_902478605.1 uncultured Oscillospiraceae bacterium | reverse complement strand
CTCTAAGCCTGCTGATATCTGAATTATTAACTTTCAAACTTATTATACGATGGAGTGGTAATATGAGCAATATAATCGTAGACGAATACACGGAATTACTCAACTGTAAGGTGAAAATCGAAGCAGAACTGGCGTCTTTACCGCAGGGATATATTTCCCGTAAAAACATCAACGGAAAAGAATACAGCTATTTGCAAAACAGGATTTTCGGAAAAATGGTCAGCAGTTACCTGAAAGAGAACGAAGCGGACACGATTTCAAAGCAACTGACGAGGCGCAAACAGCTTGAAGCTGAACTGCCTCGGATCGATGCCCGTCTTGGTGAACTGGAACAGGCTGCAAAGCTGCTTGGAAGAGGCATGGATCGAAAGCTGATGCTTTTGAGAATCAGCGCCGGAATGGACGATATTGACACTGAGCAAAAAAGGCGAAGCGCCTCTTTTGCCAATGCAATGAATGCAATAGAGGGTGTGCCGGTCAGCGATCAGACGTCGCATGACATTGCCGAATGGCAGAACGGAAGCCGCTCCTATCTTTCTGTATTTCAAACGGTACTCCGGCGTTATGGATTTTCAGCGGAGGTATAAAAATGCGTGATCCCTATTTATATGCGGATGTTGATGTATTAAAAAATCTTGCTGAAATGAAAGATGCTGAACTCCTGCGCAAAGCGGAAGCGGATATTACCAATCTGGCTATGACAGGCATCTACAACAGGCGCTATGAAAAATTCAATACAGACACTTTACAGGATATTCACCGCACCATATTCGGACAAATCTATGAATGGGCGGGAGAATTCCGTACCATTCAAATGATAAAGCCCGAAGATGTGCTTGGCGGGGATACCGTGCGGTATGCTTATCCGAAAGACATTAAGAAGCAGCTGACCGATTCTATGAAAGAAATTGCTAAGTTAAAGCGTACTGCGGATAACGATAGGGATATTGTTTTTCGTATGGTTCGTATTATCGGACAGATATGGCAGACACATCCGTTTCGTGAGGGAAACACCCGCAGTGTGATTGTTTTCGCTGTATTGCTTGCAAAGTCTCTTGGATTTGAAGTGAATCACGAGTTGTTCCGTATCCATTCGGCTTATGTCCGCAATGCGCTTGTTTGGGCGTCTCAGGGAATCTATTCAAAGTATGAATATTTGGAACGCATATTTTTTGATGCTATTCTCGGTGAAGATGTCCGTACAGATGAGCCGGACACATCAGCCGATAAAAAATATGAGCAGATCGGGGACTACAAGATCAAAAATTACAAAGAACGCCCGCACGTATACACAGACGATATGCCGTGTGAATAAAATGCAATAACGACAGAGAGCAAAGCTGTTTTTCGGCTTTGCTTTCTTTTTTAGCCAAAGGATCGCAATAATATGATGAATAAAATATGCGAGAACATCGCCGTCATGGTGACCGAAACAGTAAAGGAGGATCGAAATGCGTGAATACACAAATCCGCAGGCTCATGGCTTTATTATGGAGGCGAAAGGCTGTGCGAAGGTTATTAAAGAGCTGGAACGGCTGATTGCCAAATATGAAAAAGCCGTCAAGCGTGAAGCAGACGCCAGAAAAGCGGAGTTTGAAACGGTGATGGGCTATAAAAGCGAAGGCGAAATACAAAACGATTATGGCTACGATTGTACATCTGAGAAAACCTATCAGAGGTATCTGGAAATTTTTCGTAAAGGTCAGGCCGCTTTGGATAATCCGGAGCCAACAGTCAATGATATTGCGCTCTTTATTTTAAGAAGAATCAAACGCGATATTATTGTAGAGCAAAAGGACTGGGAGTTTGAGGCTCTGTCACCCGAAGAACAGGAAGCAGAGCGAAAGCGGGCTGCAGAAAGCCAGAAGCGCTGGAAAAAAGAAATTGCAGATATTAAGAAACGAATGGGTATTAAGGAGGATACCGGCAACTAATACTGTCAGGTCATACAGGAAAAGTTTACGGCAGGAACGGATATAACCGTTCCTGCCGCTTTTTTTGCTTAAACATCAAAGGCGGAATCGCTGGATACACCGTAAAAATACAATGCAAAGTTCCTGATACAGATCCTCGTCAAATACTCCCTCCACAATCGACTCCTTTAAGAGCAACGGACGGTACATCATCAGAAATTCCGTAACGGCCTTTTCGTCTCCGGTCTTCGCCTGTAGAAGCAAATCCTTAAATCTCACTTATCTTCACCTCCCAGAATATTTTTCAGTTTCTTGATTGTACGGTAGTATATTGCCGTTGCACCTTTATAGCTCAAGCCAAGGTCTTTGGCAATCTCGTCAAACCCCTTTTCATCAAGAATCCGTGCCAAAACAACATAGCGCTCTTTTTCCTTGACTTTCTGCATAGCGTGGCGCAGAGCGTCATTATCCGCAACAACCTCTATGTAGTCGGTCTCCTGTGAAAAGAAAATTTCATACTCTTCCGTAATCAGTTCCTTCTGCAGCCGTCGAAAACGTGTCCGCAGACAATCGATACGGGCATTGCTGATGGCTGCCATTAAAAACGCGGTAAACTGATTTTGTGCTATATCGTGCTCATTTGAGCCATTATTCTTTCTAAACATATTTACCCCCTATCGATCAGTTTGAATGGATTAACATGATCGAAGAGGAGGATCACGACATTTAACAAAGTGGAAATTATCCTTTGAATGAATAACTACATACAAAATGGCCTTTTGTATGTAAGAAAAGGACGAAAACCTGTTTGCGTGAGTGTGGCCTTTAATAATAATTTTTATATCTAGGAAAAAATAGCTTTGCTTTTTCTTTGTGCTGTTAGAAACAGCCTTAATTCAATCTCCGTTCCTGTTTTCGTTTCATTTTGTTCTCCTCATTCACGACATATAAATTGGTGAGATACAATTTTAGCTCGCGCTCTTCTTGGTATGAACAAATGGATACGATCAAAACGCATATAGAATGAAACGAAACCTGAAATACGGTTTACATTTTTGGCGCCTTACAATTATTAAGATGCAGAAAACCGCCCTGCGATATCGCAAGGCGGTTCTTTCCTTCTATTTCTATAAATATTTGTCATACCGCCCAAAGGCTGCTTTTTAAAAAGCAGCGATCAAGCAGATAATCATGTCTGGCAAGAAGACAAGCCGCTTCTCCTTTAGGCTCTTGCCCTTTACCTGACAAAAAAGCTTTTTCCATTCTGCCTATCGCGGGAATGAAATGCCATCCACAGGCTGTACTCACCGGGTTCCACAACCGGATTCAGTTGCCCGTCACGGAATGCCAGACATTTCGCCTGTAGCCTTATGGCAATTTGCCTTTCTTCTTTGGCTGCCACAAAGATCTTGCAAAAGCCCTTCAATTCACAAACCGGCCGCACCCGTGAGGCAAACCGATCCTGCACATATAGCTGTACCACCACGTCCCCTCCGTAATCACCGGTGTTCCTTATGGTACAGGACACATCGATATAGCCATCCGTCGGCATTTCTTCCGCTGAAAGCAACACATTCAAAATTTCAAAGCTGGTGTAACTCATTCCATATCCAAACGGATATAACGGTTCTATCGGGGCATCTAAATATTTCGTCTCATACCAGACCTTTTCAAGAGCGGGCTTTCCTGTGCTGTAATGATTATAATAAACCGGTAATTGCCCAACACTATAGGGAAACGATACCGAAAGTCTGCCAGACGGGTTGTATCGGCCGGTGAGAACGTCGGCCACCGCATGTCCCGTTTCCGTCCCCAACTGCCATATATAGAGGAGCGCCGACACGGTATCTTTAAAATCCGCAAGCAACAGCGGTCGGCCGGCAGAAACCAAGACAATCATCGGCGTCCCCGTTTCCGCCAGCCGCCCAATCAGTTCTTTCTGTACGCCGGGCAAGGACAGATCCGAACGATTTCTCGCCTCTCCGCTCATTTCTATCGACTCGCCTACAACGACAACGACGGCCTGTGCCCCCTTGGTCACCTGCACGGCCGCCTCTATGCCGGAACGATCCTCTCCCTCTATCTCACAGCCTTTTTCGTACAGAATTTCCCCGCCGGTAAACGCTTCCTTCAAGCCGTCCAGGATTGTCACTGTCTGCTCCTCTTCCGGCAGACCGTGCCACGGGCCAAGTACGTTTCGCTTATCGTCGGCGAGAGGGCCTATAACCGCCAAGCGCTGTATATTGTGGGGCTTAAGCGGCAGAATGCCGTTGTTTTCCAGCAGTACGATGGATTTTTTCCCAGCTTCTCTTGATACAGCGCGATGCTCCGTACAGTAAAAGCAGTTCTCTTTCGCGGGATCCACATAGGGGTTGTCAAACAGTCCCGCCACATATTTCATGGTCAGGACGCGTAACGCCGCCTCATCGATCTGCCGCTCGGTAATCCGTCCCTCTGCCAGTGCTCCTGGAAGCGTATTATTAAATCCATCCCCCGCCATAAGGATATCGACACCGGCAGCAAATGCAGCTTCAAACGCCTTTTCTTCGCTCTCACTATAGCCATGGGCAACCATATCCTGTACCGAATTGTAGTCACTGATGACAACCCCCTCAAATCCGCACTCGTTGCGCAGAATATCCTTTAAAAGATATATGTTTGCTGAACAGGGGATTCCGTTCAGATCATGGAACGCCGTCATTACCCCCGCCGCGCCTGCCTGGAATCCGGCAATAAAGGGCGGCAGATACACATCATGCAGCGTTTGCATGGACATATCGACACTGTTGTAGTCCCGTCCCCCTTCGCAAGCACCGTAGGCGGCAAAATGCTTCATACAGGCGGCGATGTGATCCTCCTCTCCGAATTGGTCCCCCTGAAATCCTTCGACCGCTGCCTCCGACATCGCCGCACCTAAAAAGCTATCTTCTCCAAAGCCTTCCACAATTCGTCCCCAACGCGGGTCACGGGCGATATCCACCATAGGGGCAAAAGTCCATTTCACACCCGCGGCATAGGCCTCCTTAGCCGATACGGCCATTGCCTCTTTGACAACCGTCGGATCCCATGAGCAGGACATGGCGAGGGGGGTCGGCATGGTCGTTTTAAAGCCATGGATGACATCGGCTGCAAAAAGCGCCGGTATGCCGTGAGGCGTCTCCTTCACCGCCCGTTTCTGGAGGGCGTTGGTCAGTCCGGCGCCAGTGACCGCCAGATAGGATCCCAGCTTTCCCGACCGGAAATGATCCTCATAATATTTATCCGACTCGGAATAGATGGAAACGCCGAATTGCGAAAGCTGTCCTATTTTTTCGGATAAAGTCATTGTCTGCAAAAGTGCTTCGGCCCTTTGACGCGCTTTCTCTATCAAGGTCCGATTCTGTTCCTTATACATATACGATTTCTCCTTTTTGGCCCGGCTATCCCGGTGCTTTTACCGTGATATGGAAAAGGTATGTTTCCCTTTTCCGACCTCGTATGTATGTTCCCCCAGGATGATCCGCCCGCGGTTGGGAACCTCAAACTCATACCTTGTCTCATCCCTTGACATCTCCCACCTGGAGGATACCCTCCCGTATCGGGTATCAATATGCGCGCAGGCCTGGCGCAACCGCTCGTCGGGAAGCGGCTGCAATATGACGTTTTCAAAGCCGGGAGCGGCTTCATCGGTCTGGATCCCGCATACCGCGCCGTACATCCAGTCCGCCACAGCGCCGTAGGCGTAATGATTAAAGGAATTCATATCGGCCCGCCAAAAGCTACCGTCCTCCTTGATCCCATCCCAATGCTCCCAAACGGTGGTCGCCCCTTTGTTTACCGCATACAGCCAGGATGGAAATTTCTCTTGAAGCAACAGGCTGTACGCCGTTTCCGCATAACCGTTCTGCGAGAGGGCGTGCAGAAGATACGGCGTCCCTACAAAGCCGGTTGTCAGCCTGTTTCCGTTATCTGTAATCAGCTTGGCAAGATTTTTAGCAATGTCCCTTTTGTATTCCCCGCACAGGTCAAAATACAGCGCCAGGGAGTGCGCAGTCTGGGTGTCGGAAACCAATCGACCGTCCTTGATAAAGTTCTCCCGAAATGCCGCCGCAACCTGTTCATACAGCGTTTCATACGCCGCCATCGCTTTCCCCAGCACCTGTCCGGCCTTCACCAACAGCTTCGTGGAATAGGCAAAATAGGCCGTCGCGATCAGATCCTTACGGGTTTCGGTCTTTTCCAGGCTCAGATGGTCGCCGTATTGGTGGCCGGTATTCCACAGGAATTCATCGTCGCCCTGTGCGTGGATATAGTCCACCCATTTTTTCATACAGGCAAACTGATCGGCCAGTATCCCCTTATCGCCATAGGTCAAATACATCTGCCACGGGCAAATGACCGCCGCATCGCCCCAGGCCGAGGAGGAGGCTTCGTTGTGCCCCAGCACATTGGGGATAACCGCCGGAATGCCGCCGTCATCAAACTGCTCCAGCGCCATATCCGTCAGCCATTTGGCAAAAAAGCGCCGCACATCATAGTTATAAGACGCCGCACGCACAAACACCTGCGCGTCGCCCGTCCAGCCCAGCCGTTCGTCCCGCTGAGGGCAGTCGGTAGGCACGTCCAGAAAATTGTCCCTTTGCCCCCACACAATATTGCTGAACAATTGGTTAACCTTCGCGTTTGAACAGGAAAAATACCCGGTTCGCTTCATGTCCGAATGCACAACAATCGCTCTAAAATCGTCCGGATCGACTGGATCCGTCCAATGATCCAGCCGTACGTAGCGGAAACCCTGAAAGGTAAAATGCGGCTTGTATTCGGCAGGCTCTCCGTTTGCCACATAGGTTATTTTCTGTCTTGCCGTGCGCAGGTTCTCGGTATAAAAGCAGCCGTTGGCGTCCAGCACTTCGGCATGGGACAGTTCCAGTACAGTTCCCTTCGGGGCTTTTGTTTTAAAGGCCACATAGCCTGTCAGATTCTGCCCGAAATCGATCACCGTTTCCCCTTTTGGGGTGGTCAACAGCTCCTTTGGCTGAATTTCTTCGATCTCGCCAACTGCATCCCCTTGCTGTGGCACCAGAATATCCTTCGGATAATCGCAGGCAACCGCGTTCAGCCACGCGGTTGGCACATGGTTCGCGTCATAGGTCTCGCCGTGATAAATTTCAGAAAACAAAATATTGGATTTTGCGGTCAAAAAGCTTTCATCGCTGTATATCGTTTTCTCCGTACCGTCTGCAAAAACGGTATGCAGGGCGCAGATGATCGCTGGCGCGGGATAGGGATAGGGTTCAACAAGCGACTGGTTCCATCCAAGTTCGCTGAAACACCAGCCCTTGCCAAGCGTGATGTCCAGCGTATTCTGCTCTTGCAGCAAATCTGTGACCGGATACTCCTGAAACTGTACACGGCTGCCATAAGCAGTCCAGCCCGGCGCCAGAACAAATGAGCCGATGCGCCGACCGTTCAGCCGGGCCTCATAGACGCCCAGCGCCGAAATGTACAGGACGGCGCTTTTAACCCTTTGTGAGACCGAAAAGGTTTTTTTAAACACCGGACAGGCCTCTTCAAAATCCACCGGGGATGCTATCCAATTCGCCTTTTTTATCATCATGCTTACTCCTCAAAAACTGCGTATTATACGTTTGATAAACCCGACTGTGCGACACTTTTTACAAAGAACCGCTGGCAAACGGCAAAAAGACAAAACAAAGGGATAATCATGAACAGGACGGCCGCGCAACGGGCATAAAAGCTGGCCTGGTAGTTAACCCCCGCCCCCACTCTTACCCAAAGAGTACTCCAAACATTGGAAAAGACTTTTGTCTCCGCAAGATACAGAGAGGTATAATGGGTATCCGACCACTGCCAGCAGAAAGAAAACAGAAATACCGTGATCATAATCACCCGTGCATTCGGCAGCATCACCCGGTAAAAGGTGGTCCACACACCGGCTCCATCGATCAGAGCCGCTTCTTCAATACTGTCCGGAATTGCCATAAAGTTATCACGGATCAGATAAATATACAATCCCTGTTTTAATCCTAGGCAGGTAAACGCCAGGACATACAGGGGGATAAAGGTATCCACTACATGCATATTGGCAAAACTCTGATATTGTGCAATGCTGATCGTCTGTATGGGAACGAGCATCAGCACGATGACAAAGGCAAACAGCAGACGCCGCCCCGTGAATTTAAAACGCGCAAAGCCATAGCCGACCAGCGTGCAGGATATGGTCTGGATAATCCCCACGGTAAACGACAAGACCACCGTATTGATAAGGCTCTCCGGCAGGCTGATATTACTTAACGCATATTTCCAATAATACAGCGAAAGCTGGCTGGGAATCGACTGCACCGTAACATCAAATATATCGTTTGGATTCATAAAAGAAAACAGTAGCTTGCCAATGAGGGGTTTACAGATGATGAATCCCAAACCAAATATAATGACAAACCGCACCAACTTATACAGCAGGCTCAACACCAGTCTTTTTGGTTCTATCCGGCATCTTCTCCCTATAGCGGACGAAATTTTTGTCATATGGCCATTCCTCCCCACGCCGGATCATTCCGGCTGTACCCTGAACCTTCTCACGAGCAAAAGGATCAATACAATCATAACTCCAAGACAGAACAGATAAAGCATATTCATAGCACTGGCCAGGGAATATTGACTCTGACCAAACGCGAGCGTGTTAATATAGTCAAAGGCTTCCCCATCCATAGCTCTGTCGGCAATGGAATACACCAGGTTCATGACAAGGATCGGGCTGATCATCGGGAAGGTGATTTTCCAGAACAGTTCCCATTTGCTGCAGCCTTCGATCTCAGCCGCCTCGTACAGGGAAGGGGAGATATTTTGCAGCCCGGCAAGAAAAATGAAAATCTGCAGGCCGCTACAGCTGGTGATGTCATAAATCCGCTCTATGGCATCGGAAATCAGTTGAACCAGCGCTTCCGGAAAATAAAGCGACGACAGTATACCGGTAATTTCCGCCATATTGGAAAGATCCGCACTCGCACCTGTATCTACAGCCCCCCCCAACAGGGACATATACTGTTCCGAATCCACTGCGTTCATAAAACCGGTGGCCATAATGACAGGATAGAAGAAAATGATGCGCGCCAGACCTCTGCCTGCGAATTTTTGATTCAGGAGCGTTGCAATAAACAGACTGTAAATCAAAATGACAGGGACGTCCGCAAGAAGTCCAGCCAGATCAGTGAGCAACATGCGGGTAAATTTCGGATCCACTGTCAGCGCATCTCTGTAAAATACAAAGCCCTTTGGATTCAGCGCGAACCCTGCAGAAGGATCGATTTCACTGATAGAATATAAGAAGGTTTGTACGATATTGGGGATGAAAATAACCGCCAGTCCCAAAACAAACGGCAGAATAAACAGGTAGCCAAACCGCGCCTTTCTGGCCGCAGCCGTATGCTTCAAAAGCCCTCCATTGTGCAGAATACGCATATTTACTCCTCCGTCTGGCCGACCGCCGCGAAGCCCCTCGGCGGGACGGCTGTCCCCTCGATTTTCGCCTCTTCGTCTCCATAATTGACGTATACCCGATAGCCGCCCTCATAGGTCGTGCAGAACAGCGTGTCGGACAGCCGGGTGTGGGCCGTTATTCTTTTGTTCTGCGTTTCCCGGCGGATGGCCTCCGTCTCCCGGATCCGCGCGGCAAAACCGGACAGCCGTGTGCCGCTGCTGACCGAAAACAGTGTGGTCTGCCATTTTGTGTGGTTGAGAAGGGAGTCCTCCCTGGTTATAAAAACAGCATACGGTGCCACGCCGTACTCTATCCCGCGCAGATAGGCTTCCCTGTTGTCCGCCGCCAGATTTTCCGCCCCTCCCGCATAGGGAATGCTGCCATGCACCACCATTTGGAAAAAAGGGATGGTTTCATCTTCCGCTATCAACTGCGAATCATACAATGGTGCGTTCAGCAAACCTGTCGCATAGGGAAGAATGTAGGTATTTCCATAATCAAACAGCAGGGATGTATCCTTTCCAATCCCGTCTAACGCCTGCTGAAGCAACAGACGGCTCTCTGTTCGGTCAATGCTTCGCTGCGGCGAATAATCACCGCCAAGGCACAGTCCTGCCGTACCATAAGACAGTCCTGGAAGCGCGGTGCCGTCAAGCCGTCTTTTGAGATCGTCGAAAAAGTCCGCAGCGTATGCACGGAAACGGGCGGGCGATACAAAATATCTTTGGGAGCCTGACTCGATTCCACTGTTCGTTACCAGATCTCTGTCCATCAGACGAACCAATTTCCGATTGATATACCGCGCTGCGTCGTTTGATGGCTCAAAGCCATTCCGGGCGATATAGACAAACTGCATATCGGCGTCCAGATATAGTCCGCCGCCGTTCTCCCGCAGGATATTGGACAGCTTTTTCAGTTCATCAATGGTTCCCACCCGTTTATCAAGAGACAGGGAATTGTACACGCCATTTTCCATTCCAGCAGAGCCGTACCCTATCAGACGTACCACTAACCCTCGAGTCCCTTCCTCCTGCAGCTTTTCCACGGACGCGATGATCTCGGAAAGGGTGGAAAGAACCGTCTTTTTTGTATAGGGAATGCCGAGAACCGAGGCGTCCTCCGTCACCATACAGAGATAGTCCAAATAGACGGGCGGCTCGGCCTGTGCCTGCACCGGAAGTCCGTTTGTTTCCAGCAGATAATCCCGGTAAAGCGCCGCCATGGCGGTGTAATCCGCTCGTCCCTCCTCCAACAGAAAATAACGGACCTTTGGCGAAAAGGCGGTGCGCTTATGGGCAAAAAGGTTATATTGGGATACGCCCCATTCTGCAAAGCTGCCTGTCGTATCAATACTGCGCAAGGCGAAAGAGGGGTAGATATGATGCAGAGGCGTTATGTTCCCGGACGTGTGGGCCTTTAGTAAGGCGAGTTCCGCCGCTTCCTCCACCACTGCAAAAACGCCGTGATCTCCCGCCTGGATGCCGTATACGGGAAATACCAGCGATTTTCCCACGTCAGAGGACATCGTCGGCTGTATAGACACATCCTCCCCGTAAAAGGGCTTGGAAAATTCCTGATCACTTTTCCCATCCAGGTGGATCAGCGAGCCGGAGCCGTCGGGAACTACAAACGCACAGCCGTCCCCCTCCTCAAGCGCCGCAAAATACTCCAGAAGATCCACCGTATACAGCTTATACTTTTCGGAACTTTCCTCTATCCGGTCGGACAAAACCGAGGCGGTAAACCCGTCTTTGGTCAGGCGATACTCCACCGGGATCAAAAAGCCGGCCGGCGTGTCCGTTTCCGCCGCCTCCAGCTGCAGGGATTCCATCATCGTCTGATACTCATCTTCCGTAAAGCCCACGTCCGCCAGATCGCTGACAATATCCTCCTTGTCGGAATCTGCCAGCACATCGCTGAGGATATACAGCGGCCTGTCGGCCAGCACAGGATACTGCGCCAGCTTTTCCGCGTAATCCTCCGGCTTATCCTCCGCAGAATAGAGTACGTAAAACCGCTCCATGCGGCGGCGCAGGGCATTGTTTTCAAAGCGGCTGAGAACGTCCTCAAACACCTCTTCGGTAAAAAGTACAGGCAGCAGCTGATCCATCGCCCCCATACTGTAATACACCCGAACGGCTTCTCCGTTTGTTTTTACCGTAAAGGCTTTGTTGGAAACGCTGTCCGTATCCGAATACATATACAGGGCGCCGCTCTGCTCGGCAAAATAGCAGACTGTGATCTCCGACGCCAGCCGGGAATCCGTTTCATTGGACAGGGAAGGCGGCGGATCGCTCGGAACCGAGCCGTATGTCCGTCCGCTTCTCTTGTCCCGTATGGTAAAGTGCGTGGTTTGGGCATCCAGTTCAAAATACAGGCTGTCGTTTTCCAAAACCGCCGTCCCGTCCCCGAGCACATTCCAGCCGTCATCGCTTTCCGAAGCAGGCGCGGCCAGCGGCGTATACCCATCGTTCCGGGAGGCGCATCCGCCCATAAGGCACGCCGCCATGCAGGAGGCAGCCAGCGCGGCCATTATTCTTCTCATTTTCATAGCATCCTCCGGTTCGGTCACGAAAGTTTGGAATAGGAGCGGAAGGTGATCTCACTGTACGAATTATAAACAAACCGATACACTTCCTGCACAATATTGAGCAGCAAAAGCAGGATGAAAATAATCAGGCAGATCCCCACAAAGATAAGCAGGACGGACAGCACCGACTTGGACAGCGAATAATCGTGGGTCATCATCAGCCCGAAGAAAAGGAGCGCCAGAACCCAGACAAGGATCAATCGGTCCGCAATATCGTAAAAAATAAACTCATCGGCCGATATCAGATGGGACGCCAGCAGCATGGGAAGGCCCAGCAGGACATAAGGCTTCAGCGCGTAGCAGGTGGCGATGATGATGTCCTTCAGGGTTCCCTTGCCGTCCATCAGTGTGGTAATGCACCAGTTGGCGGCAACCCAGAAGCACAGCGGCAGGAGGATCAGGGTCAGATGATATAAAACGTTGACCTCGGAGGCCACCATACCCGTGGTGACATAGCCGCTGTACTGCAGCCGGAGCGCATAGAAGAGGAAAAACAGCGCCGCGATCAGCAGCGCGGATTTCATGTTGCCGCGCTTTTCCCTCTTTAGATCCCAAAAGCCGTCGAACGGGTGGAACATGACGTAGGTGCCGTACCGGTACCCTTTTCCCACAGCCGTATTTTTCAGCCTTTGTACCGCCGGGACGCGCCGGATTACCTTTACGTCAACGAACAGCAGCGCCGCCAGGCCGCATACGGCCGCTATCACCCATAAGAAGTGATCCCGGATAAAGTCGGACCGCCATTTTCCAAACGCCTCGGCATACAGGCTGTAATCCCGCACAGACAGCAGCCGTTCCATGGCCTTTTGATAGTCGCCGTTTTGTATATCGATCCGCGCCAGGCCGGAGACAGCCGGAACATAGCCGGAGGCGGCCAGCCCCACCTCATTCCACAAGGCGGCGGCCTCCTCGTACCGTCCCTCATCATAGGCCTGGACGGCCCGGCGGATCCCCGCCCCGAAATCCGTTTCCCGAAGCACCGTCACCGTTCCCCGGCTGCGATCGGTTATCAGCAGCCGGTGCCGCCCGCTTTTCAGATCCGGCAGGAATTCGATGGCGCTGCCATTGGTGAAGGTCCCCTTCTGCGTCCCGTTTTTTCCAAATGCATACAGCATTTCACCCTCTTCGGTGTAGCAGTATATCCGCCCCTGCTTGGAATCGATAGTATAATGCAGCCCGCTGGCCGGATCGCCAAGGGCGATATCCGAAAAATAAGGCGCATAGTTGTTTGCTATGTACCTTTCATCCGCGAAATATCCCTTTTTTTTCCGGATATTTTCGCCGTTGCTGTTCAGCTTGCCCACAGGAACAATGCTGGAGGTTTGCGAGGTCACATAGAGAAAACCGTTTGCATCCCGCACGACGGAATCGTACTCGGTGGGGACAAAGCTTTCCATCCTCGCCTTTTGTTCCTTTGTGGCGAAATTTCTCCAAAAAAGCTCTGTGAGGCTGAATTCTACGCGGGGCGCGCCGGTAAACCCAATGAACGTCCCGTCTCCGTCCAGCCAAACGATTCCCTGGTTGATCCCCTTGGCAATCACATACAGCCCGCCGGAATTGTCGGCGGTCAGCCGCATCGGTTCAAAAGCCACTTCCGTATCCAGCAGGGGAATATCCGGGGCCTGCAGGATTTTCAGCGGAAGGAACTGCCGGGCTGCGTCAAAGGCCACGATACGGTGATTCCCGGTATCCGAAATATATACCGTTTTTCCGTCCGCATACACCCCCTGCGGCCCGCTGAGCGACTCCTGCCGCCCTTCCCACTCAAAATTCGTAATCTCAGCGATGGGCTGAAACGCCGTATCCATCACGACCACCCGGTCATTTCCCGTATCGCACAGATAAATCCGGCCCTGTCCGTCGTAAAACAAATCGACCGGCTCGCTGAACGGCTTTTGGGCGATATCGCTTCCAGTAAGGACACGCTCCACCGAAAAGGCGGAAGGCAGAACCACCGGTTCTAACCGGTTATTGTAAGCGTAGGTTTTATAAACCGCGTCGTCGGAATAGCTGGCCGCATGGGAGCGCACAGTAAAGCAGGGCAGAAAAGCCGCCGCGCACAGGATGCAAAGTAACAGTTTTTTCAACGCTTTTCCACCTCAATCTTTCATGCCGGACGACGACATCGTTTCCACAATGTTATTCTGGCTGAACACAAAAATCGCCACCGGGACAAGCAGCATGAAAAGGGATACGGCGGCCCCTACGCCTGCACGGGCAATGCCTCCCGTCATGATCTGCCCCAGGGCATAGGGCAGCGTTTTCAGCTCGTCCTTGTAGATATAGTTGTTGGCTCCCGTTCCCCACAGGCTCTGCACCGACAGCATCAGCAGGGTCAGCCAGGCGCCCTTTACGTTGGGCATCACGATTTTCCAGAAGGTAGCCCACTGTCCCGCCCCGTCGATCCGCGCCGCCTCGATCAGCGAATCCGGGAGCTGCTCCATAAACTGCTTCATCAGGTACAGGCCCAATGACGATCCGAATGCCGGAACGATAAGGGCCAGGTAGGAATCGATCCAGCCCAGCGAGGACATGATCAGATAATTGGAGATGACGGCCGCAGTGGAGCTGTACATCAGCGACCACACAATGATCCGAAAAATGATCTTGCGGCCCGGGAAATTCTTTTTGGCTAAGGGATAGGCGCACATGGAGGATAACAGGATATGGCCCGCCGATCCCGCGGCCGTCACAAACACCGAATTGAAAATAAACCGCAGAAACGGGACATAGGAAGCAGACAGCACATTAAACATATCGCGGAAGTTTTTCATCGTGGGGTTGTGGGGGATCAGCTGCGGCGGGAAAACCAGCAGCTCGTCGTGCGGCTTGAAGGCGTTGGATATGATCAGCACCATCGGCAGCGCCATAACCGCCGCACCCGCAAACAAAAAAAGCAGCAGAAACAGGGTACCCGCCCGGGAGCGGTTGATTTTCTTCCCTCGGATAAGCGCTTTGATATGCAGGCGGCCGCGCCTCTGCCGGGGCTTTTCAGATAATGCGATATCAGACATGAAGCAAACCCCTTTCCGTTTAAGCGCCTATTTTGGCCAGCAGCCTCTGCACAACGGCGTTGGAGCTTATCATAATGACAAACAAAACCGTCGCCACAGCGGAGGCGTATCCCATCTCAAAGCGCGTACTGCCGTAGTCGGTCAGCATATGCGCCAGCGTATACACCGCGTAATTCGCGCTGGGAAACCCGAACACGGCCGACAGCACGTCTCCCACCCCGAAGGATCCGGTGATGCTCATAACCGACGCAAACATCAGCTGCGGCTTCATGGACGGCAGGGTAATATACCACATTTCCTGATACCGGTTTTGGATCCCGTCGATAGCCGCCGCCTCATACAGCCGCTTATCGATATTTTTAAAACCGGCAATCAGGGATAAAAAGCCGGAGCCAAAGCTCATCCACAGCAGCAGGATAATCGCCGTGGGCATCATATACGCGCTGTCACCGATCCAGTTTATCGGCTTGCTGATAAATCCCATGTTGATAAGGGCGCCGTTTATAAAGCCGTAGGAATCGGCGCTGAATATAATCTGGAAAATCGCATACGCGCCGCCGCTGATCGCCGGGGCATAAAACAGCAGCGTCAGCAGCGTGCGCAGGCGGTTGCCCATTTCATTGAGCATCCAGGCCAGCAGGATACAGAGGAAAAAGCCCAGCGGCCCGGTGATAAGCGAAATGAACAGGGTGTTTTTCAGCGCCAGGACGAAAAGCGGATCGTCCATAAACAGCCGGATATAATTGGATATTCCCAAAAATACCGGCGCCTGCACCACGTCAAAACGGGTAAAGCTTAAAAAGATGGAGACAAACACGGGTATAATCACAAAGGTAAAAAACACAAGCAAAAACGGCAGCATGAAGAGATAATCCGCGCCGTAGCGATAAAAGAACCGGCGTGCGCCGCCCTGTCCATTGGGGGATCGGTTTTGTAATGCTTTCATCTTGTACTCCCATCAATTAAGAGCGTATTCCCTGCGCTTATTGGCCAGCTCGCGGTCAATATCAAACGCGGTTTCGACCATGGTCTCCCGGACGCTTGCGTTGTTGTAGACAACGCTGCGGAAAGCAAAGTCAAAAAGGCGGGAGGTGATATAGCCGCCCGGCACCTCTGGAAGCCCCTCCAGTTGTTCCGCCTGCCGCAGGATGCTGTCCTTCATGTCCGTATCCCACTGGATATTTTTCATAGCCTCCCGGTTTGCCGTGTTATAGCGGGAGGCCGCGCCCACGATGGATTCCAGGCCCTGCCCGAACTGCGTCTGGGTCTCCGCAGATACCCACCAGCGCAGGAACCTCCACGCCTCCTCCGGCATTTTGGAATTGGCCAGGATGACCGCACCAGTCACCGTACCGGCCGCCGCGCGGTTCACCGTCCCATCCTCCTGCAGGACGCCGGGGACGGGCAGCATACCCCACAGCCCTTTTATCTCCGGGGCAAACATGGTCAGCTGGTTATACTGTGTATAATCGGCGACGGCCACCGGGATTTCGCCGGTGCGGAACCGGTTGGCAAAGTCATAAACCACGTCCAGCTTGTACTGGGTATACAGCATGGTGTACAGTTCCATGCTGTCTATCGCGGCGCTGTCCGACAGGGCCGATACGCGGTTATCCTGCGCATACAGCGCACCCCCCTGCTGGAAATTAAAGGTCAGGTAATGGTTAAAGGAGTGGGCCATACCGAAGGAGAGCGAATCCTTTTGCAGCCTTGGCAGCACGGAACCCAGCAGCGTGTCCCATCGGTCAAGATCGCTTACCGGGATTTCCAGCTGCTTTAAAATATCCTTGCGGTAAAACAGCATAGGGAAAGTTTGGGTTTCCGGCAGGGCGTATAAGCCGCCGTTAAACCGGAAAGGGACCAGCGCGGCAGGATAAAACGCCTCCATAGCCTCGTCAATATGTTCCAAGCGGCTCAGATCCAGCAGCGCGTTGCGCAGCGCCAGATTTACCGGCGTATCCTGCGTCACACCCAGAACCACATCCGGCCCCTTGTCCGCCAGTATGGCGGGGAGCAGCGCACCCGACGACACCAGCTGTATGTCGGCGGCAATCCCCGTTTCGGGAGTAAAGCCGCTCTGGGCGCACTGGCGCAGCAGCTGCGCCTGATCCCGCCCGGTCGTCAGCCACACCACGACCGATTTTTCGGACGCCAGCTCCGTCTGGCCTATGGTGGAATAATCCATGAAGAAGGAAGAAAGGAACTGCCGGATATAGTGCACGCTCCGCGCAAAAAATCCGGCTTCTCCTTTGGGAAGCGCGGCCTGCGCCGACGAAAAGCGCAGCCAGTCGATCTCCAGGGAGTGGCCGAGCCGGCCATTGATCCATGTGCCGAAGGCAGCCAGCGCATCCTTATAGCTGCTCAACAGCTTCGCCACTGTTTCGCTGTCGCCGCTCATCCTGTCTAAAAAGTCATAGATTTTCTTGATCTCCGGGATATTGGTGGCGCTGGAGTCCTCCTGCAGCAGCCTCTTTTCAAAGTCCCGGAGCTCTCGGCTCAACGTTTTCATGCCGTCCAGCGTTTCGGGTATCACCCTGTCCAGCCGGTAGTCCCGGAAGGTATCGGGGCTGGCGCCCGTGATGACGATGATTTCCCGGTATATCGTATTGAGACGCGTGAGCAGCCCGTTGGCGTCGGACAGGATATCTCCGTACCGGCCAAGACCAACGCGCAGGTTAACGGTATGCCAGCCTTCCTCCAGAAAAAACTCGTAGGGCTTTCCGCCTGCATCGGCAAAATAGGCGCACTGCCAGGCCCCGTCATAGGGAAACATCCAGTTTTTTGCTTCCTCAAA
This sequence comes from uncultured Oscillospiraceae bacterium, assembly GCA_902478605.1. GTDB lineage: Bacteria > Bacillota > Clostridia > Oscillospirales > Acutalibacteraceae > UMGS856. The sequence goes on along the minus strand of CABSLQ010000040.1, from coordinate 10,740 downwards.
GGGCAGTTCCCCGTCGATCCGGATTTCGCGGACGCTGGCGCTGTCGGTTTTATACGACTGCTTGAAATGGGCGGCCAGGGCGTACCGGCCGCTCTCCGGCGCGTAAAAGCGCCACTCAATCCATTGGCCTGCGTTGGCCCACTGGCCGCCGCCGATGGTGTTATACCGTATCCGGGCCGGGTCGTAGGGCGTCACCGTCGGAGAGGTCTTGTCCGTTTGCGGATCCAGCATCCGCAAGGATTTGGCATCCGCCGCTTCCCCCTGGAGGGTGATCTCCACCTCCCCGGAAACCGCCTGCACGCCTTCCTTCTCATAGGCGGCCAAAATCTCGCTGTATGGCGCGGCATCGGTCTGCGACGCCGGGCAGAAAGTCAGAGAACGCAGCAGCAACGGCTCCTGCACACCGGCCAATGTGAGGGTATGTTCGCCCGCCGATAAATAAAAGCGCAGCGGTGCGCCGGCATAGCCGGAGGGATCCTCGGCATACTGCTTCCGCCAGGCAGGGGCTTCCTCCTGCGGGATCAGGATCTGGTTTCCCTGCACATCATAGCGGATCTCCCCGTCCTGATTCCTCCATATCCTGTCCAGCGACAGGGAGTCCGCCTCCTGAAAGGGAACCGCGCCGTCCAGGAGCACCCGCCGCTCGATAGAGCCGCCCGTTCCGGGAGCCGGATAATAGTAGAATTGCAGGGCGTACAGCCCTTCCTGCTCCACCTGAAAGCGCCAAGTGATATCCTGATCCTCTTTAAGAAGGACGGACCTGCCTTCACAGCCCTCATAATTTTCCGATATTTCGGGCTGTCCTCCTGAAACGGCCGGTCCGCCCTCCATATCGAGTACAATGGAATCCCGGGGCGCGCCGGCATTCTCATGCTCCGCCAGGTACTTCGCATAGGACAAAAGCCCGTCCGCCTCCCTGCCGGCCGCCCCCGTTCCCTCAGCGGAACCGACAGCCGCTGTTACACGGCTGTCGGCCTTTATCCCCGGATATGGAATAAGCGCAAGGAGAAGAATTACCGACATAAAACGGCGAAAACCTGTATACCACTTATGTGCTCTTTTTTGCATATACGTTACCCCATATCATACCGATACCGGCTGTCACTTGCCTATATTTTTAAAAACATCATTTATAGTGCCGTCCAGCTTTCCGTTGATACTGTCAAAGGCTGCAGACACGGAGGTTTTTTTATCAATAATGGCATTCTGGAGAACCGCGTCCTTGAACGCGGTGGTCAAGGTCGGGACGCATAAACCCAAATCAATCGTCGCGCTGTTCAAACATTTTTGGTAGATATTCAGGCTTTTTGCATCGTTTTTCTGGAACAAATCCAACTGCACCTCGTCCAGCCACCACTGGCTTCCCGTCTGATTTTTGGACGGCTTTGCCAAAGCGTTGAGTACCTTGGCCGTGAAGTCCAGTTCCGTGTTGGTGGAGGTGGCCATAAAGATATTCGCATGCTCCAAACCGCTGACATACCCGGAAGCACTGGGACCTTTGGGCAGGATGATCATTCCATAATCGAAATTTTTCACATTCGACCGAATTTTCTTTGCCATCACCCAGGATTCATCAAACAAAAACGCCACATTTCCCTGCACAAAACGATCGGTGGTATAATCTTTAGGATTATAAAGATTTCCCGTGATCAGTTCATCCATAAACCCGGCCGCTTCCTTAACATTGGCCGAGGTATAGGTGGGCGTAGCTTTCCCAGCGCTGTTCATGGTAACGAGACGGCCATTGTTGGCGGCCATAAGCATTTCAAGCAGGTAGGTTGGATCGGCGTCGACGGCTTTCCCTTTAAAAGAACTGTTCGACTGAACCTTTTGCGCATAGGCCTTCAATGCATCAAAGTTCCATGTGCCGTCGTCAATCTTTCTGTAAATCTCATCGGGGTCGATGCCGCAATTGCGAAGAAGCGTTTTATTGATTATCCCGCAGTAACGCACCTCTTCCGGCTTCAGCATACTCAGCGCATAGGTCTTTCCGCCGATGGTAGACACCTGGGTGATTCCCTGATTGAAATTGGAATCCTTTACATTCACTCCAGGGATATCGCTCCACGCTTTCACGTAGCCTGCCGAAACAAAAGGAACCAGCTGTCGCATTTCCACATGAAGCAAATCAGCCACCTTCTTACCGGCCCGGATCTGAGGCGCCAGCCATTCGGGAGTGGGGTACACAGAATTCACAATGTTGATTTTACAGCCCAGTTCCTTCTCTACCTCCTGCGCACGTTCCAAAAAGAGTTCGGCATACAGATCCATACTACTGGTGCGTTTGGAGGACAGGTAGGTGGAGATAACGGTAAAGGTTTTTCCCTTTGTCTCTACATCTTTCAGCGGATCGTTGGCGTTGGCGTTGCCGCTGCTGTTGGCAACAGTGGTTTTGCTGTTGTTATTGGTTTTATTGTTATCGGTTTTATTGCTGTCGGTTTTATTACCGCTGCCGGTTTTACTGTTGTTGTCCGCGCTGGGATTGCTGTTTCCGCTAGCGTCTGTCTGCACGGTTTCTCCCGGCTCCGTCGCATTGCCGGAGGCATCCGTAGCATTGGCAGCGCCGCCGCTTGTTCCGCTTGTCGCTGTGCCGCTTACCGGATTCCCCTTCGGATCTCCTCCACAGCTGGCGAAACAGCCGATCATCAGGGCCAAAGCCGCCAGAAATACCGTCCATTTCACAGTTTTTTTCATTTTCATAGCCATATCCTTTCTACGCATAGCCGGGGCTTTTGCGGTTTACCCACCGGCTGGCCGGTAAACCGCAGGCCCTTTTCGTCCCAAATCATTCCTGTCTTATTTGACGGAACGTTTTCTCACGGTATAAATTACAGCGCCTGCGCCGCCCAGGAGAACGACGCCGCCCACGATACCAAGGATAATCCAGAGGGTGGGACTGCCGGATTTTGGATTCTCCGGCTTTATCACCGGCGCGGGGCTTTGTGTACCGGTCGAATTGCTCGTACTGCTACCCGGATTGCTGTCGGAAGTATTGCTCGTGTTATCCTCCGGTTCGCTGGTTGGGTTATTGTCGGGCTCGCTGCCCGGATCCTCGACCGGACTGTAATTTGAGGAAACACCCGGCTCCCCTACCTGGCTGTTATCCGGCTTGCTGTTTGAACTGCTGGACGTATTCCCACCCGGATTGGTTCCCGCATTATCCTTCACTTCATATTTGCCGGTGGCCTGCACCTTGATAACCCGCATATCCTCGCTGGGAACCACGAGGCTGAACTTCGCCACCTCGTTAGCTTTTCCACTGACGATGTTTTCTCCAGTTATGGCGTCAGTTACCGTATACCTCTGGTAAAAATCCAGCCCCATGTCCTCAAACGGCAGATAGACCGTCATCTTGCCGCTCTGATCATGAATATTGTAATTCGGTACGATAAGGATCGCCGTGTCGCCTCTGTATCTGGCATAAGCCAGCATATCTTCGCAGCCGGTAACGTCCACCTTGCAAATGTTGCTGTCCCGAAGTTGTTCCGGAAAATAACTGAAAATTTCCGGGTATTGGCGGCGGACGCGGATCATGGCTTTCACGTCTTCATAGAAGGCACGGTTTTCCGGTTTGCTGAGATTGTTCCAATCGATTTGACGGAAATACAAAGCGCGGTCAGTCGTGTCCTCCAACTTGTTCTCGTAGGTTTCCGCCCATTCCTCCCCCATATACCACAGGGGGATAAAGGGGGCGAAAATGGCCTGATAGCCAATAGCCAGCCGATTTCCTAAAACCGTACTTTTAACGAAATCGTGACAGCTCAGCATATGTGTATAGAATCGATAACTCTCTCCCAAATCCTGAGAACCCTGGCTGCCGATATTTTCTCCGTTTTTGATGCTGTCAACCACATTGTATTTGTCCAGAAAAGTGAAGGTTGTTTTCATGGCAAGCCGGTTGTTCCAAGCGTCGCCGATACCGAATTGCTCAAAGTCAAAAACCCGACCGCGTTCGTTCTGCTGTTCGGATACCATGACGATTTTACGGCCCCTTTCCAGCAGCTTCTGCCGGATACCGCTTAATACCTCATAGCCGGCGTGGCCGCTGTTAGGCTCCAGGTCATGCCGGAAACCGTCGCAGCCGGTGAGAATCGCTATCTCAACCAACTGCTGCTGATACCAGTCCACCAGATCTTCATTTTCCTCCTCGGTTCTGGGATCCCGCCACTTAAAATTCTTAGAGCCCTCGCCCCACTCGCCGCCGCCTTCAAACCAATCGGGATGCGCGGCAATCAGAGGCGAATCCTTTCCCACACCCCATGAGACCATATCCAGAAGGATGCGGATATTTCTCTTATGGGCTTCATCAATGAAATTTTTCAGCTCCAGCCAGCCCTCACGATAGTCTTCGATGGCCTTTTTTTCTCCTTTACCCGGTTTCCCGGTCAAGGCTGGATCAATGGAATGGGGGCCACAGTTGGTATATCCGCCGCCTGTTTCCCCACCGTCGGCTACCGGCGTAATCCACAGACCGTTTACGCCCATCTCCTGATAATGATCCAGCACCTTGACGGCGGATTGCAGCGTGCCCTCCGGTGTGGCGGTCTGGATGCGGACCTCTGCCATGATCAGGGAGCTTACCCATTCGGGAGTACCCTCAGCGTCCAGCTTAACCTGGCTGTCCGGCACATATTTGGGCATCAGATCCGCGTTGCTGATATATGGATCTTGCTCTGCTGCCGCAAAGCTGCTTGGCAATATGAACGCTGACAAGGCAACCATTCCTGCAGAAAGTAATGCAGCAGTCCGTTTCTTCGTCATATTACAGGCCCTCCTTAAAATGACGGCTTTTTTTGCTTTTTCTGCCTGCAAGCGTCAGGAGAACGGTCGCCGCCAGGATACTGGCAAGCGCAAACACGGTTGACGTATTCGTCACGCCGGTATTTACCGAATCCCCTCCAGGTTTCCTGCCCGGCAAATCCGCTTCGTCGTACCAGTTCAGTCCCTCTTCGGCGTTTATCTCATGGATCTGAGCCAGGAGATCCGCCATCTTTTCGTAATTGACTACAAGGACCCGCAAAGCGCGGGGAAGTTCCTGGTATCTGTCATATACCGCCAGTATACTGCTCATGTTGTCTGCTGTCGCCTTATCGGGCAGTGCGTTGAACAGAAGAATAATATCGTTTGCCTGCTCAAAGGCATAGCGACCGGTATCCTGTACGCTCAGAAACTCCGCCGAGAAGGTGTGTACACTGTTGTCCGTAATACCTTCTTCGTTATTGACCCAGGGTGAAAGCTCCACATAAAGGCCGCTGGGATTCTGGCGGTCGTCGAGTACGATCCTGTCCAGGGCGCTGGCCGGTATGAGAGCAGACAGCCTCTTCTCGTCAACCGTAACATACAGCCGATACAAACCGTCTGCCGTTTTGCGGATCTCAAAGACATAGTTCGGGTTTCCATTCGCTCGATGCTTGAGCGCCTCGTCCTGAATCAGCCAGGAGCCGCCGGGATATGCGCGGACACCGCCACAGACCGTATCCAGCACCAGGGACAGGTTTTTCCCATCCTGGTATCCGTTCCGTTCGTTGCCGATCTGGATGCTCAGCCGCACGCCGGTTTCATCCGTCAGATTTTCGTCCGCCGTCAAATTGGCGATTTGAAAAATAAGACCGTCCAACCGGAATTTATCTCCGGTTACACTGACCACATCCTTGCCGCCGGGGCCGCTGCGGACATCCCGCACGGCATTTGTCCAATGATACAGTGCGCCGCCATTCGGACCGACTTCCTTATTCAGCATCGTTGGCCAGGGCCACCAGTAGTCCGGACGGAACCTTACACTGTCGTCATTTGCGGGAGAATAAATCTCGACATCGCTTGCCATATACGACGCAACCACTTGGTAATAGGCGGCGATTGCCTGTTCCAGTTCTTCGGCGTTTTTCACCTGTGCTTTCTGGGCTACGCTCAGCCGGGAAAACAATTCTTCAGCTGCTTTTATAGCCTCCCCGCTGAACCGATCCACCGTTCCAATCTGATCAATCGCCTCCGTCGTTTCCTGTACCAGAGTCGGCGCCTGCTGCTTCAGGTATTCCAGGCTTTTCCTGGCGTTGTCTAAGGTTTCGGCATTGACAACCCTTTTCTGCTGGCGTTCTGTCAAAGCATTCAGAGCCGCCTGCGCCGCCTCTATCGCCGGCTCGCTGTCCAGCGTCACATCGCCGATGGCGTCGATCCTCTCAATCACGGCATCTGCCGGGTTGGGTGTGTAGGTGATACCAACAAAGTCCAGGCTATAGTCCTGATACGCTCCATCTTCGCCGTTATCCAGACCTACAAGAACGGCTGAGATATCTTTTATAGACCAGTCATATTGTTGGGTATACTCCAGCAAAGCGGTTGAAAAATAGCCTTTTACCGGCTCGCCTCCGTCAATGGCTACGGCCACCTCAAATTCTGTATTGGAGCTCTGCCTTATGGAAACCGTAAACGGCTTGCCTTTTAAATTTGCAAGCTTTAATGCCTCAACAGCGGAAATGACCTGCTCTGTTTTTTCAGCTACCGTTTCTTTCGCGGGATCCCCGTTTATCTGGCCGCCGCCGACAACCGCCGCGACTGTTCCGTCAACATAATCAAAACGCAGCGTGATTGCGCCGTGGTGTTTACGGTCACCCATATTCCCCACGACTTCTCTTGTCAAAAGCACTTCAAAATACGTATTCGTTTCACTTGCGTCCGCCTGCAAAAAGTCAAACTGCAAAATCACACCGCTGTCGAGATCAACCGTATTTTTATATCCGTTACGTCCGTTTCCCGCAGATGAAAAAGAATAGTTTAATCCGCCGCCTATCAATTCCTTAACGGCCGGATTGCTGCCGGCCGGATAAAAAAGATCCTCCGTTTTCAGAAAATCGTTATCATCCGGCTCCGGCGGCAGATCGACCTTTTCACGCAGGCTGATAAAATCCACCGTGTAAGCGTCGTACTCATTCGCTTTCCCCGCCTCTCCCTGCACATTATTTTCCCTTCTGTTGGTTAAACCCACGTATACCTCGTCAGTGGTCTTTATGCCGTTGGGATATTTCGCGGAAAGCGCAAAAACACTGTCAGGAAGCAGCCCCGTCACGGTCTGATCCCCCACTGTTACAGTTACTTTAAAATCGTGGCGCTGTTCTACAAATCCTATGGTAAATTCTCTGTTCTCAAAATTTTCAAGTTTTAAAGCTTCGGCATTTTCTATCACCGCGGCTTCCACACGTTTCCCGTTCGCAATCGCAGAGTGTCCGCCCGCATATGCGGTAAGGCTGCCGCTTTCGGTATCCAGTACCAGTGCGACCGCACCGTTTAATTGATCGACTAAATTATTTCCAGTCAGATGACCGCTGTTAAGCAACAGCGTCATACGCTTTTGTGCGGCGCTGGGATCCACATTAGCGTCTGCCGCCGTGAAACCGGAAAATCTAAGTTCTAATCCGTTCAGATTTACCACTTCGCCGTAAGCTCCCTGCTTATATAAGCCATAGGTGTTACCAGGCAATTCAGTCGTAGATATCGTGGCGAATTGATATCTTATCCCCCGACCGTCTAACTCTTCGCAGGAAATACCGTTTATAACAGCGCCATTATGTATATGCTGCCAATACTCATCTACCTTAACAACGCTTTGGTAATAATAATTCGCCTTGGTCATGTAAATAGTGTCGTCGCCTGTTGAACCGTCATCCGGCACGTTCTCACGCAAACCGATAAAGTTTATGCCGTAAGCGTCAAAAGCGTTATTGCTAGATGTCCAGCCATTTTTACCGTTGGTGAGACCCACATATACGCTGCCAGTGTCCGTAATTTTATAAGACCCGGCCGAGGCGGCAAACACGCCGGCCGGAATAATGCCCGTAAGTTTCCTTTCGCCCACGGCTACAGTAAGTCTAAAATTGTCCTGTTCTGTTTTATTAAAGCGAACCGTAAGTTCTTTGTCCTTTAGGGCATTAAATCTAAGGGCAGAGGCGTTTTTAATAACCACGGCGGTTACCTCGCTTGCCGCAGGACCTGCGCAGGCCGTAACCGTACCCGTTGCACCGTCAAACACAAGCGAAATGGCGCCGCTGTTATATTGATCGCATAATTGGGGGTTCTCCGCCTTGCTCTGTTCCCCGCTGCCTATATATAGTATGAAGCGATCCTTATGCGCAGGCTGCGGATTACCGTCCCTCCCTTCCTCCAATCCCGAAAAGGTCAGCTCCAAGCCGTCTAAATTTACGGTTTGATCGTATGCAGCGGCGGTATAATTTGTATAGTCTCCTCCAGCATTAACGGCAGAGGTGTATTTCATACCCTTGCCGTCTGCAAGCTCCTCGCCCCAAACGCCAAAATTCTTCACTGCATCATTTCTGCCTTCGTGGACGGTAATATTATAGCAGTTGCTGGCATTCATATACACGAAGCTGCTGTCCGCTTCCGCACGCGGCGTAAACATAGCGCTGCTCCCTGCCGCCGTCAGAATACTGCCGGTCAAAAGGGAACACGACAGAACAAAGGCGCCCAGACGCCTCCATTTCCTCTTGGATGAACCATGCGTTTTCATAGTGGATTTCCTCCTTTGAAAAGCTCATTTACTCCGAAGGCTCTGTAAGCAGAACCTTTTGATCCATATGGGAAACCGTCACTGTAAAGGTATCGTTTCCACAATGTATACCGGACGCAACCGTCTCTCCGGTTTCCGCATCCGTCACCTGGTATTCTCTGCCGCTGTCAAGTCCGGCCGCCGCAAAGGGGACAGTGACGGTTATTTCCGTCCTCTCCTTTGCGGCGTTTGGTACAATCAGCAGCGCCTTTCCGTCGGCATAACGGGCATAGGCGCAGGGGCCGTCCTTGGCCGAGGTTACCACCTTACAGATGTTCGTATCCCGGAAGTGTTCCGGATAGTATGTAAAAATTTCCGGATAGGAACGCCGGATACGCAGCATTTTCTTAACGTCCTCATAAAAGGCACGGTTCTCAGGCTGATCCAGCGCGGCCCAATCGATGGTGTTGAAATACAGCACATCCTCCACGGTCTGCGGGTTGTTCCATTCCTCTCCTATATACCACATCGGTATAAACGGAGAAAAAATCGACTGGTACCCTATTGCCAAACGGTTGCCGCATAGCACCGGAAAACGGTTGTCGTGGCAAGCCACGGTACCCATATAATAGCGGAATGCACACCCTAAGTTTTTCTCTTTCCAAAATCCGCCGCCTATTTGTCTGCCCTGCTTAACGGTATCGACTATGTCATACTCATCCAGGAAGAAATACTCAGGCTCCTTTTTATAAAAGGATGCTACAATTTCTTCCAAGCCTATAATGCCTATTTCATCCACATCGTAAGCATCGTTGCGCTCATTCTGCTGTTCGGACATCATAAACGGTTTTTTACCCTGCGCATTCAAACGCCGGCGTATCTCTTTCGCTATATCATAACCGGTAATTCCCGGCTCTAAATCGTAACGCTGGCCATCGCAGCCCGTAATGTTGACAATATCAACCGCGCGTTCAATAAACCATTCGCGCAATTCCGAATTGGTCCAGTCAAAGGCGTAGCCGCCCCATGCTTCTTCTCCGTTATACCAGTCGGGGTGCTCCTTCCGTAGCGGAGCGGTTTTACGCGTGCCCCACATGATAATATCGAAAAGAATTCTTATATTCCGCTTATGCGCCTCGTCAACAAACGCCTTAACTTCAAGCCAGCCCTTTGCGTAATCCTCCGTACCGGTAAGAACGGGATTGACCGTATGTGGCCCTGCATTTCCATAAGCGTTGCCGTATCTGTCATCCGCCTCCGTATCATATATAGGGCATACCCATAAAGCATTGACACCCATTTCGGCATAATGATCCAATACCTTAACAGCCGATTGCAGCGTGCCTTCTTTTGTGGCCGTCGTGATGCGGATTTGGGCAAAAATCAGTCCTGCCGCCCAATCCGGCGTGCCGTTTTCGTCCACCGTCACCTGATCGTCCGGGACATATTCAGGCAGCAGCGGTGCATTGTTGATGCGCATTTTTATTGTCATACAGACCTCCTGAAACTATCATTTTCATTTTTTATCGATTAACCAAATAGAAATCCACAGCCATTATGCAAATATAACCACTTGAAGTTCGCGGAATATTCGATAAAATGAAGACAACGAATGCGACAAATACAGAAAATTGTCTATTTATGTGGCAAGAATACACAAAGCATACCGCTTTTGTTTTTAGTCTTATTATATTTTACCGATTTAAATTTCTTTCAAAGAAATTTGACGTGTATCCATCTCTAACATAAAAAACTTTCATCTGTTTTTATGTATTCACAGCGGGGGGGACGATCCAATACGAGTACAGAAGGAAAATGACGGCAATGGAACTTTAAAAAGATAGGGACAGTCTATTGCTCTTCCAACACTAGCGCCTGATAGGAAGTGAGCGGAATATCCGCGTCTCCCTTCTTGTCAAGCTGTTGGAACGAATACAATATGAATCATAGCGTAAAACCAGCGATTTGTACATTGAAAACATTTTCCTGAAAGCTGTATGAGACAGATGGCATTTTCCAAGAAAAGTTCTGCACAATATTCCCTTATGTATCACTGATGTTAAGTTTAACCGATTTAATTAGAAATGTCAATGACTAAATTTCATACATATGTCTAATCTGTAATTTGTGAAAAACGCAAATTGCAAGTGCAAGTTGGACACCCGCATGAATAAAAATAGTTCGGCGTAAGCCGGACTTGACTGCCACACAGCAAGCACGGCTGGCGCTGTCAAGGATGCCGT
>CABSLQ010000039.1 GCA_902478605.1 uncultured Oscillospiraceae bacterium | reverse complement strand
GCCGAAACCACAGAAGGCTATGTGGTGCAGGGCCGTCAGGAAAAAGACGGCTGGAAGACCATTGCCGGCATGAGGATGGCTACGACGGTGCAGATGATCCGAATGGATGACAACTTAAACGTCACCGTGGGTCAGGGCGAATGGTCGGATAAGATCGGCGCCGGCGCGCTGGGATGGTTTATCGCATGGCCGCTGGCGGTGACTGCCGGTGTGGGCGCCTACAAGCAGAAAAAGCTGCCGGAAGAGATTTTCCAGGTGATTGAGCAGTGCATCGTCTCCGGCGGCCGCTCGGTGGTGGTGCGAAACGCCGGGGCGGAACTGAACGCGGGTATGGTGGTTTGCCCCGCCTGCAAAACCCAGTGTGCGGCCGGCGCCAAATTCTGCAACAACTGCGGGGCGAAGCTGGAAAACAAATGCCCCCAGTGCGGGGCGGAGATACCGCCCGGAAGCCGCTTCTGCGGAGCATGCGGAACGCCGCTTTCCCCGCAGGGCGCTCCGGTGCGATAAAGGGAGGAGATTGCGTATGCGCAGGGAAAAACCGCCGGGGCGGCAAAAAGGCGCACGGCTTTTCAGTATGCTGCTGGCGGTATGCCTGATGATCGCGGCCCTTCCCCTGTCCGTTTCGGCGGCGGGGGAATATGTGCCGGGAAATCCCCGCTGGTCGGGCTACCAAAACCAGGTGCAGTGGGATCGGCCGGCGGGAGCGGCCTCCGGCGACAGCTTTGAATACGAGGCGCAGCTGCTGCTGGGCGACGATGTGGTCGAGTCCAAGGCAGTGGAAATCGACACCTATTTGTTTTTCACAAACGACGTGGTGACGCGGCCGCAGGAAGAGTACACCATACGGGTGCGTGCCAGATGGATCATGATCGTGGGCGACCCGGACGGCCAGTATATGGTGGCGGACGTCGGCGAATGGGGCCCCTGGGCGACCAAGGCGGGGTCGGGCGGCGGAGAAGCCGAACCGCCCCATGAGCACAGCTATACCCAAAAGCACGACGCGGCACAGCACTGGCAGGCGTGTTCCTGCGGTGACAAAAAGGATGCGGCGGATCACAGCTTCGGCGCATGGACGGCGGATGGCAATACAGAGAGCCGCACCTGCACCGTCTGCGGCTACGCCGAGACAAGGGACGCCGCGCAGACGTCAGCCACCGGGGAAACCACGGATAACGGGCAGGATTCCGGCGGCGAAGGCATCGCGGAACTGACCGATGAAAATACCGGCGTTTCCGTCTCCCTGTCCGAAGCGGTTCCGGAGGGTGTGGAGCTGTACGCCGGCGTCATGGAGGCGGAGAGCCTGCTTGAAGAGAAGCCGGAGCTGAAAGAAGAACTGGACGGCCTGCTGTCGGTGTATGAGATCAGCATCCGCCAGAACGGGGAGCCGGTGGAAATCAAAGACAGCGCCATGACGGTGCGCATCCCGATGAACAGCCATCTGGAGGGCTACGCCCATTACCAGGCGGTGCGGGTGGACGGCGAGCCGGAGCGCATAAAGGCAAAGGCCGAAGACGGCAGCCTGGTCTTTGAAGCCGGCGGCCCGGGCCGGTATGCCGTACTCGGTTCCGATACCCCCTTCTCCGTTTCTGCAATCATCCAACCCGACCCGTTGCCGGGAGACGAAAAGGATGGAAACGCCGTCTACATCGTTCTGTTGGCCGCGATACCGGCGGCTGTCCTGCTGGCGCTGCTGCTTGTATTCTTATACAGGAAAAAGCGGAAGGCACAGGATAACCCGCCAGCCGGAGGAAAGGATCCGTCCGGACCGGACGGCGGAAATACCAAAAACTGATTCTATTTGCAAAGGAGAGAATGAAGATGCTTCGAAAAAAGAGTTTGCTGGCGCTGCTGCTGTCCTTATGCATGGTGGTAGGAATACTGCCGGCGACAGTGTTTGCGGCAGGCGCAGGTATGCCCCAAAACATACGATGGGCAGAGAGCCCTAAAAGCATGGTACAGTGGGACGCGCCCTCGGGCGGCGGCCAGTATCAATACGAGCTTCGGTTGAAGCTCGGCGAGACAATAATTGACGGTCCCGATTTGACAGTACAGAGATATCATCTGTTTAATGGCAGCCTGATGACGGAGGCTCGCGAAAATTACACAGTTGAAATAAGGGCGAGAAGCTGCATCATTGTCGGAGAGTTTCCCAACGAATACGTTACCAGCCCAGGAGAATGGGGTGACTGGGCTACACTTGAAGGCTCCGGCGGCGGAGAGGGGCCTACTCCCCCCCATGAACACAGCTTCGGCGGCTGGAAAAATAATGGAACCCAGCATTGGAAAGAATGCAGCTGCGGAGAGAAATCTGAAGAGAGCCCCCATAACTTCGGCGAATGGGAGCTGATCTATTATGATGTAAATACGAAGTATGACGTATGTGAAAGGCAGTGCCTTACCTGCGGCTATGAGCAGATTGATAGATACAGGGAACACCAACATTACTATACCGACGACTGGAGTAGCGGTTCGACTACACACTGGAAGGTATGCTACTACTGCAAAGAAGTTAATCAAGATACTGTAGCCAACCATACTTTCGGCGACTGGACGGAAACCAAGCCTGCCACCACAACGGAGGAGGGTTTAAAAGAACGCACCTGCTCCGTCTGCGAATATACGCAGGAAGAGACGATTCCGGTCCATACGCACGATGTTCACGATAAAGCATGGAAATATGATGATACTAATCACTGGCAGGAGTGTTCCTGTGGTGAAAAGCTGAATGTGGCAAACCATGCCTACGGCGAATGGAGAGTGACGAAGCCGGCCACCGAGACCGAAGAAGGCTCCAAAGCACGTGACTGCACGGTCTGCGACTATGTGCAGACCGAAACCATTCCGATGCTTAAACATGAGCACAGCTACGGCGATTGGCAGAAAGATAAAACCCAGCACTGGAAGGAATGCCGCTGCGGCAAGAAAACTGAAGTGGGCAACCATACTTTCGATGATTGGACGATAACAAAGGAGCCCACCACAACCGAAACAGGTTCCAGAGAACGCACCTGCTCCATCTGCAAATATACGCAGACAGAGACGCTGCCGGTTCATACGCACGATGTTCACGATGAAGCATGGAAATATGACGAAACCCAGCACTGGCAGGAATGCTCCTGCGGTGAAAAGCTCAATGTGGCAAACCATACCTACGGCGATTGGAAAGTAACCAAAGAGGCCACCGAGACTGAAGCGGGTTCCAGAGAGCGTGACTGCACGGTCTGTGAATATGTGCAGGTTGAAATCATCCCGGAGATCGGGCATGAGCACGGCATCCATGATGAAACGTGGAAATATGACAAAACCCAGCACTGGCAGGAATGCTCCTGCGGTGAAAAGCTGAATGTGGCAAACCATACCTACGGCGATTGGAAAGTAACCAAAGAGGCCACCGAGACTGAAGCGGGTTCCAGAGAGCGTGACTGCACGGTCTGTGAATATGTGCAGGTTGAAATCATCCCGGAGATCGGGCATGAGCACGGCATCCATGATGAAACGTGGAAATATGACAAAACCCAGCACTGGCAGGAATGCTCCTGCGGTGAAAAGCTGAATGTGGCAAACCATACCTACGGCGATTGGAAAGTAACCAAAGAGGCCACCGAGACCGAAGAAGGTTCCAGAGAGCGCGGCTGTGCGGTCTGTGAATATGTGCAGACTGAAGCCATCCCTGCAACGGAAACCGGAGAGCCAACCGATTCGACTGATCCGACCGATTCATCCGATTCGCAGGGTCAGCAGGATCCTTCCGGCGACACCGGCAGCCCCCAGACTGGGGACAGCAGCAACATGATGCTGTGGATCAGCCTGATGCTGGCCTCCTGCGGCGGCGTGCTGGGAATGCTGCTTTACAGGCGGAAAAAGGCGGCGGCCGAGAAATAGCCCGTCTGCCTGAAACCAAACGGAAAAGCCGGCGGGAAGCGGCGGACGGAAACGGGACTATGTGTCCTGGCCGCCCTTCCCCGGCTGGACCGGAAAGAAACGGAGGCGACTTATGAAAAAACTGTTTGCGGCGCTGCTGACGCTCTGTATGGTGTTTGGGATGGCCGTCCCGGCCTTTGCGGCCGGAGATCCCCTTACCATCCGCTTTTACTACGGCGGCGCGGACTACGGCAGATATAAGGAAGGCTGGATTGACGTCGGCAATATTGATACCGGCGCCGGCCGGTTCTATGCGGCAATAAACTTCGGGGATGAGGAAATTGGAGGGGACATCAATCCTGCGGACAAAAGCATCACCGGCAGCCATGACCTCATCGGTTCAGCGTGGCTGTATTATGATGTGGAGGTTGCGGACAGCTCCAGCTTCTCCGTTGCGCTCCCCAAGGGTCCGAGCTACCACTACCCCGGCAGCGAATACAGCCCGCCCGAGACCACCGAGTTTGCCGCATGGGTGGTGAGCGACGGAAACGGCGGGTATAAGGAGCTGGATGGTTCCGTCACGGCGGAGGATGTTCAGAACGCAATCGTGACGGACGAGGAAGGAAAAAGAGTCGCCGTGATCAAGGCGGCTTTTCCGGCGGTTGTCATAGACAAAAACGCGCTGACCTATGAAGAGACCGGACATCCGAAATATGCCGTCATCCTGCGAGCCAATGGCGGAACCTTTGCGGAGGATGGCAGCGACCATTTGTATGTGTGCCCGCAGTCGCTGGAATATTCCGCTCTGAACGACTTTTTCGTGGAGGCATCCTGTCCTAAGCCGTCAAACGGCGATATGGTGTTCGCCGGCTGGTACAAGGACGAGGCCTGCACCGACGGGCCGGTCACCTATCTGAACATTAACGATGATTTGAAGGAAGAACCCGCCTATGTCGCGCCCTATGTGCCGATGGATTTGTACGCAAGGTGGGAGCCGGCCGGCTTTGTGCCGGGCAATACCTCCACGCCGGCGGATGAGCCGGGCGGGCCTTCGGAAAACAATACCCCCGCCCCTTCGGACAACAGTGCCCCCGTCCCTTCGGACGAGGGAAACAGCAACCTCCCGTTTGCCATCGGCGCGATTGCCGCCATTCTGCTTTTGGGCCTGCTGACTCTGCTGTTCCTGCTGTGGAAGGGACCCGTTACCCTGAGCTTTTACTACGGCGGCGCGGACTACGGCAGTTACAGGGACGGCCTGGTGAATTTGGGCCGTGTGGATACAAAGGCCGGCAAGCTCCAGGCGGTTTACCGCTACCTTGACCCCGAGACAAAAATGTGGAAAACACTGGTCGGGACGATCAATCCGGAGGATAAGAGCATTGACAACGATGACCCGCGGCTCCTGAAGGGCAAGCTCTATTACAACAGGAAGCCGTTTCTCAGGCTTAAGTTTTCTGTCCCCCTGCCGGATGGTGTGGACTATCACTTCCCTGGCGGCGAGGGCGCCGAGCCGGTCACCGTAAGCTTTGCCGCATGGATGTTAAAGGACGGAAACGGCGGCTACAAGGCCCTGGAAGATCCCGTCACATCCAAAGCGGTAAAGCCTGCCGTGGAGACGGAGAAAGTCAAGCGGCGTAAGGTTCTCATCACGGCGGCGTTCCGTTCGGAAATGGCAGATGAGTATGCCCTGAATGACGAGAACGGGAATCCCCGGTACGCCGTCAGGCTGCATGCCAACGGCGGGGCTTTTGAAGCGGACGGGACCGATCTGCTGTATATGAAGCCGCGGTCGCTGGAATTTGCAGACCAGGAGCTTTTCTATGTGGAGGCTACCTGCCTGAAACCGACGAGCAGCGGCAAGGTATTCACCGGCTGGTACAGGGATAAAGCCTGCACCGCCGGCCCGGTAACAGGGCTTAAAATCCTTGAAGAGCTGAAAGAGCGTCCCGTCAGGGAAGCGCCCTATGCGCCGATGGATCTCTACGCCAAATGGGAGACGCAGGAAAGCTGAAAACGCAGAAGGGATATCCCTTCTTTATGCTTTGGTATTCACCAAAGCATAAAGAACTTTAACTGCGGCAAAGAAGGTTATTCGTTCCGCCCTGGCTGCCTGAACCGACGCACCGGGGAACGGATGGCATAGAAATATAGAGAAAAAGGCGGTGATACCCTAAAGAGAATCATCAAACCGTTTATTCACATGAATTTTATCTTGAAAGGAGAAAAATCAGTTATGAAATTGAAGCGAAAACTGCTTGCAGGACTGCTGACGCTTTGTATGGCTGTTGGAATGGCTGTGCCGGCATTTGCGGCGGGAGACCCCCTTACCATCAGCTTCTACTACGGCGGCGCGGAATATGGCTACTATCAAATGGGCTGGGTCGATGTCGGTGATATCGATACCGATGCCGGACGGTTCTATGCTACAATAACCATCGGACATGTGGAAAACCCAGGCGATGAGCCGGTGTATACCACCATTGAAGGCGATATCAATCCGGCGGACAAAAGCATCTCCAGCATTGAACCAGACATCACTACGGCGCATCTGTACTATGATGTGGAGGTCGCAGACGCATCTTCCTTTACTGTTCCGCTTCCTGACGGACCAGAATATCGTCCGGAAGGAGCCGGCTTCTATTATACGTTTGCCGCATGGATGGTAAAGGACGGAAAGGGCGGATATAAGGCGCTGAAAGGCTCCGTCACGGCGGAGGACGTCCGGAACGCGATCGAGACGGACGAGAGCGGCAATAAAAGCGTGGTTATCACTGCAGCATTTCATTCAGAGATTGTAGACAAAGATGACCTGACCAATAAAACACCTTCCGGAGAGTATCCGAAATACGCCGTCATCCTGCGGGCCAACGGCGGAACCTTTGCGGAGGACGGCAGCGACCATTTGTATATAAAGCCGCAGTCAATGGAATTCTCCGGCCAGGATGACTTTTTTGTGGAAGCGACCTGTCCCAAGCCGGAAAACGGCGATATGGTGTTTGCAGGCTGGTACAGGGACGAAGCCTGTACCGACGGGCCGATCACCTATCTGAGCATTTACAATGATTTGAAGGATGAGCCCTACGGCGCCGCGCCCTATGCGCCGATTGACCTCTATGCCAAGTGGGAGTCTAAAGGCGCTGAGAGCGGTACCACCGTTAAGGATTTGACTGCTTCCGACACCAGCGTTTCCATCTCCCTGACCAACGGCGTGCCGGAGGGTGCGACCCTTTCCGCCGACACCATCGCGCAGGAAAGCGTGTTGTCAAGCCGTCCGGAACTGAAGGAACAACTGCCGGGCCTGTTGTCTATTTACGACATCAGTGTTAGAAAAGACGGTAAAGCTCTGGAAATCAGGGATAACCCCATGACGGTCAAAATCCCGATGAACGACCACCTGAAGGGCTACAAATACTATCAGGCGGTATATCTGGGCGAAGAGCTGGAACGCTTTGACGCGGTGGCGGAAGGCGACTTCCTGGTGTTTGAGACTACCCATCTGAGCCAGTATGCTATCCTTGGCTCCAACACACCGTTTTCAACCAGTACGGTTCAGGACGGAGAGCAGACCGGCGCGGGCGATCAGTCTTCCGATACAACTATTCCGCAGACCGGGGACGGCAGCAACATGATGCTGTGGATTGGTCTTCTGGCTGCATCCGGAGCCGGCGTCTATGGCATGACGCTTTACAGCAGAAAGAAAAAGGAACAGAATATATAACATTTTACGGCCGCCATCAGACAGATGGCGGCTGTTTTAGAAGGAAGGTGGGACTATCAAACGAATTGTGATTTTGGAACTATCAGACCAGGATAATGTTGCTTTAGAGGAAATTTCAAAGATTTTGGAGCGTCATCCTGATTTGAAGCTGATTGAAATGGTAGTTGAACCGACATTGATTTTTAACCACCTCATAATTGACACAGGAAAAAGAAAGGTATACTATAATCAGCAGGAGGTATTACTGACAACAAAAGAGTATGAACTACTTTACCGACTGGCCTTGTATGAAGGGCGGGTGTTGTCATACAGGCAGCTTTATGAGGCTGTATGGGGAGAAGATCCAATGGGAAATGAAGCCAATGCGGTAAGCTGTCATGTATACGGCCTGCGCAGAAAATTTCGTGAGATAGCACTCAGCTTACCTTCTGCTATCCGTTGTGTTCGAGAAGTTGGCTTTTGTTTTGAGGATATTACGGAATAAATAGGGGAAACGACCTGATAGCAGGTCGTTTCCCCTATTTATTTGAGCCATAAAGTCTTTTCTTACGGTGCAGTATTCAAAGGGCGGTAAAATTTGACATTATACAGCATTTTGTTGTTTGTTCTTGTCTAAACTTGCGACCGACTACGAAAATTCTACGGAAAATCTCGGAAAATTCTACAAAATTAGACGGTATAATCCCTATATCAACAATTATGAACGGGGATAAACATACCGGGCGGTTGTCCTATCCCCGCAGGGGGATAAAATGCCGGGGATAAAAAAGCAAACGGAAGCGTGATCTCAATTGGAGCGAATCTGAAATGAGGGCAACGAGCGAAAAGTATCGCCTTAATTCCTATGACGGCGAAGAACTGCCGTTTGAGAACTATATGAAACTTGACAATACAAATCCGGCTCCAGATGAAGTTGCAAAAATGATTAAAGCACTCTTTTCAATCGAGGAGTACAGTTGCCCATTCTTTGTTTAAGAAAGGACGGTCTATTATGCATTTTAGATCTTTATTAACTGTATATCTTCCGGAGATTACACCGGATCCCGAATGGGAAAAAGACATTTCTACCGCGATTGAGGAACTGAAGAACCTTCATCCAGGAAAAATAATGGACAACGTGCTTCACGGTATGCGCATTGAAGGATTGATCAACATCTCCAATGCCTTTGCCCGTGAATTGGTACCTGTTATCCGCGAAACAATGGAGAGATTCAACTGTTGCACCGAAGACAAGAGATTCCTTGAGTTTGAGGACCGCACAGCAGAATTTCTTGCAGATTACAACAAGAACGTTACCTGTGTGAGACTTCCTGACGGTCGCATTGTCGAGGAGCTCTCCAGACCACTTTGGGGTAAGTTTATCGTAAAAGATGGGCTTGTGTATGATGAGGAGAATTAACTAAGAAGAAAAGAACAAATAATAGAATAGAAATGCTATTGACCGGCTTTTGTCCGCCGGTTTTATATGCACGCCAGATTAAGCGGCCTTGCCATATTCATTTATGGTTGGGTCGCTTTTTGTTTTTCTTACGGGAAGGAGGTGATTCCAATGTTCTGATTGCTGTGGACCCAACTGTACGAACACAGAATATAATTTCACGGCATGCCACTGTGGCATGTTGTAAATATAGTTTTGCTCGGTGGTATGCCCCAAAGGAGGCATATGTTTGGACTACCGACAAAACGCTGATCGAGATGAGCTCCGCGCAAGATTTACCGCGTGGCTCGATACGTTATTAAAACGTGCTAAGCTCAATTACTTAGAGCGAGAATGTGAAGAACCCCACGAATCGTTGGATTCGCTTGATGAGGATCAGTTGCCGGCAACTGAGGACGCTTATATGCAGACGCTATTCTCTGATGACCCTTTTGGGTTTACGGAAGATCGCCTTGCAAAAGCGTTTTCAGAGTTGCCGCTGATGAGGCAACAGATACTTAAGCTGCTTTTCGTGGATGAAATGAAGCCACGGGATATCGCCAAAATACTGAATTGTTCAGCGCAATATGTTTCAAACCAGAAGCAAAAGGGCTTGAAGTATTTACGCAAGACAATCGTGGAGGGTGGTGATATCGATGGATAAAACCGAATTTCAGATTGTATTACAAGGCGCTATTGCAGGCAATCATAATGACTTTGAGAAATTGATTACCCTTTATGATCCTCTGATAGACAAGCATTGTTTTATAAACGGTAAGCATGATGACGATCTGAAGCAGTATCTTCTGATGCATCTGGCTCTCAATATCAGCAAGTTCATAATATAGCGGCAAGGCTCCGGACTGAACATCCGGAGCTTTTTCTATAATTTTTGATTTTTTCGGGAAGTGATTATATTTTGAGATTTTTTTGTGTTTTTACCTTATGAAAGCATCCCTATGTTTTATCGCACCTTGACAATTGAATAGTCTTTACCTCTACGGTCCCGGAATGCGAAGCGGCTATCCAACTGCCTGGCACGCAGGTCCATGAGCACTGATATGTAGGTGGCTCCTACATAACGCGATGATTCATCCGGGGATAATGAGACATCCGTAACTCGCGGTCCGGCCATAATGAAGGCGGGAAGGTGAAATTCCTATGGACCTGTTCGCTGCAGGCAGAGTGTAAGGACATATATTTGTATAAGGAAGAAATTAATATCGTTAGCGATGTTCGCTGATTTTTAAGATAAAGGAGGAACCGAATAATGGGATATCAACGAAAAGATGCTGAGAAGACAAAACAATATGCAAAGAAATTTGTCAGGTATAAAGAAGGAGCCGAAAAGTACAGTCTTGGATTGACAAAGTTTCAGGCACTGGCAAAAGAAGCCAAGGCGGTTTATAAAATTGACGGAATAGCACTGGTCAACTGCGAGATTTTCGAGAAGTTTCTTGAGACATTCCGTGAATGCTGAAGGGTTAGTAATATGAATTTCCGAATAATATGGGGACGAAGAGCGCACGAGGTATTGACTTTCTGTCTTACAATAAGTATAATATACACAGTGTTTGGAGGTAGCATATGACACGAATGGGACGACCGAAGAAGGATAATGCAAAAAGAGCAACCATAACAATCCGTATGTCGGATGAAACCCATAAGAAGTTAAATGAGTATGCCATCAAACATAATATGTCAATGACAGAAGTTGCCTTGCGAAGTTTGGAAGAGTATTTGTCCAAAAAGAAGTAAGTGCTGTGAGCCCCTTTTCAATATATATTGAAGGAGGTAATCAGTATGGCAAAGGCACGAAAAGACGAGCGTGGTAGAGCGCTTAGAAAGGGAGAGGTACAGAGAGCGTCAGACAAGCGATATATGTATACCTACACTGACCCATTAGGAAGGCGTAAGTTTATATATGCACAAGATCTGACGACACTTAGAGAAAAAGAAAAGCAGCTGATAAAGGATCAGTTGGATGGGCTGGATATATACGTTGCGGGAAAAGCAAACTTAAACGACACCTTTGATAGATATATGTCTACCAAATGCAAGTTAAGGGAGACTACCCGTAGTAATTACATCTATATCTATGATCGCTTTGTCAGAGACACTTTTGGCAAGAAGAAAATTGCTGAGGTAAAATATTCGGATGTGCTTCAATTCTACCTCCATCTGCTTAATGTAGATGATTTGTCATTGGGTACATTGGATTCGGTACATACTTTGCTGCATCCAACCTTTCAGCTGGCGGTTCGAGATGAAGTTATCAGAAAGAATCCGTCGGATGGCGTGATGAAGGAAGTCAGCAAAGAGAGTGACAAGGCAAGAGGTGTGCGGCACGCTCTTACAAAGCCGCAGCAGAGATCCTTTATGGATTATATTGCTAACCATCCGGTGTATTACCATTGGTGGCCACTATTTACAGTATTGCTCGGTACCGGTGGCAGAATCGGCGAGGTATTAGGATTGACATGGGACGACCTTGATTTTGATAATCGCAAGATCAGCATAAACCATAGCGTTGTCTACTACCCGGTAGGAAATTCCCGGACATCCACCTTGCAGATTTCAAAGCCAAAAACGGAAGCAGGTATCCGCACGATCCCGATGCTTGATGTTGTCTATGATGCATTTCAAATGGTGCGCGAGGAACAAGATGAGTCTGGAATATTCGATACAGAACTTGATGGTATGAAGGGATTTATATTCATCAATCGCTATGGTGGAATCCAGACCCCGCAGTCCGTAAATCGAACCATAAAACGCATTGTTTGCAGCCACAATTCAGATGAGGTTGTGAAAGCAAAAAGAGAACGTCGTGAGCCGGTCATTCTTCCGGATTTTTCTTGTCACCATCTAAGACACACTTTTTGTACCAGACTCTGTGAGCACGAAACAAATCTAAAAGTGATCCAAGATATCATGGGACATCGCAACATTGAAACGACGATGGATATCTATGCTGAAGCTACAGATCAGAAGAAGCAGGAATCATTTAACAACTTATCGAAGTTGGACATCTTTTGAGAAGGGTTCTCGGTGTGAGTCCTGACAACAAAAATTCTGCGAGGACAGCAGATTGACAACAATTTTGCTTTTTTCCTGATGTAATATGAATGAGTATGAAGTTCGGGAAAGTAAGCAAAACAAAGGATTTGAATGAATATGACGATGTACGAATTGTTGGGAAAACTTTCGTCCCCACGATGAAGGATCGCAACGCCTGAGTTTACGCAGGAGACCCGTACGGAAAGGACAGATGGTCTATGGCAAGGGACATGTATCTCGTAGGGGTGAACGAAGAGGATCTGCGGCCCGATCCGAAGCCGGAGGGGCCGAGGGACTTTAAGGGGAAATGGGACAACTATTGGTATCATTACAAATGGCTGACCATCGGCGTGCTGTTTGCCGTGGTGGTGATCACGGTGCTGGTGGTGCAGATGGTGACGAAGGACGAGCCCGATTACCGGCTGGTGCTGGTCACCGATCAGCCCATGAGCCAGCAGGTGCAGACCATGCTCAAAGCGGAGCTGGAGGTCACCGGCCTTGACCTGAACGGGGACGGCGTGGTGATGGTCAGCATCGAAAACCTGTACATGGGCGGCAATTCCCAGACGAATATGGCCAATATGCAGAAGCTGCCGGTGCTCATTGCGGCAGGCGATGAGCTGTTTTATGCCTTGGAACCAGAGTATTATGAGCAGTATATCAAAAGCCATCAGGACGATGAATTCCGCTTTTTCAGCGAGCTCGGCCTGCAGGGAGACGACATCCTGGAGGAAGGGCGCCTTTGGAACTGGAAGAACGGGTTCCGCGAGGAACTGATGAAACAGATGGAAAATGCGACGGACGCGGCGCGCGACGCCGTTCCGGAGGATTTGTATTTCGGCGTCCGGGCGTCGAGCGATGAAAAGCAACAGGAGAAAAAGGAACAGTGTCTGGAACTCCTGCGCGCGTTCGCCAGGGGAACCACGCTGGAGGAGTCGGACGGCTGACAGAAAGGATGGAAAGTGTATGCGTAGCGATTTGATGAAGGAGGGCGTGTCCCGCGCCCCGCACCGTTCCCTGCTTAAAGCGCTGGGAATCACCGACAGCGAAATGAAGCGGCCCTTTGTCGCCGTGGTCAGCTCCAAGAGCGACTACATACCGGGCCACACCCATCTGGACACCATTGTCAAGGCGGTGGAGGCGGGGATCCGCAATGCGGGCGGCGTGCCCTTCACCTTCAGCACCATCGGGGTGTGCGACGGCCTGGCCATGAACCACAAGGGAATGAAATATTCCCTCTGCTCGCGTGAGCTTATCGCCGATTCCATTGAAGTGATGCTGACGGCTCACCCGATGGATGCGGCGGTGTTTATCCCCAACTGTGATAAGATTGTACCCGGCATGCTCATGGCGGCCTGCCGCATGAATCTGCCTTCCATCTTTGTCAGCGGCGGCCCCATGCTGCCCGGCCGGGACGGCAGCCGCAAGGTGGGTCTCAACGAGGTGTTTGAAGCAGTAGGCGCTGCGGCAGCGGGCCAGCGGGAGGAAAGCTCCCTCGCCGAGATGGAAAATACGGCCTGTCCGGGCTGCGGTTCCTGCTCCGGTATGTATACGGCCAATTCGATGAACTGCCTGACCGAGACCATCGGCCTTGCCCTGCCCGGCAACGGCACCATCCCGGCGGTCAGCGCCGCTCGGGTGCGTCTGGCCAAAGAGGCGGGCGAGCGGGTGATGACCCTGCTCGAGCAGAATATCCGGGTGAAGGATATCCTGACCCCGGCGGCGTTTGAAAACGCCCTGCGCGCGGATATGGCTATCGGCTGTTCCTCCAATACGGTGCTGCATCTCATCGCGGTGTCACATGCGGCGGGCTGCCCCGTCGACCTGCACCGCATTGACGAAATCGGCAAACAGACCCCCCAAATCTGCAAGCTGAACCCCGCGTCCCAAGTGTTTATCACCGATCTGGACGGTGTGGGCGGCATTCAGGCCATGCTGAAGGAACTGGACAAGGGCGGACTTATCCACCGGGATATTCTCACGGTCAGCGGTACGGTGGCCGACCGCCTGGCGGGCGCCCCCGACGCGGACGGCGACATCATTCGCCGCCTGGATGCGCCCTTCCGCCAGGACGGTGGTCTGGCGATCCTGTTCGGCAATCTGGCGTCCGAGGGCGCCGTGGTCAAGCAGGGCGCGGTCGCCCCGTCCATGATGGTGCACAGCGGCCCGGCCCGTGTGTTTGACAGCGAGGAGGACGCGACCGCTGCCATAATGGGCGGCCGCATCCATGAGGGCGACGTAGTGGTCATCCGGTATGAAGGTCCCAAGGGCGGCCCCGGCATGCGCGAGATGCTCACCCCCACCTCCACCATCTGCGGCATGGGTCTGGGTGAGAGCGTGGCGCTCATCACCGACGGCCGGTTCTCCGGCGCGACGCGCGGCGCCTCCATCGGGCATATTTCGCCCGAGGCGGCGGTCGGCGGCGTTATTGCGCTGGTGGAAGAGGGGGACATCATCTCCATCGATATCCCGGCGCGCAAAATCGAGCTGCAGGTGGACGACGAAACGCTCGCCGCCCGCAAGGCGGCGTGGAAGCCGCCGGTCAAGGCTTTGTCCGGCTATGCCCGCCGGTATGCCCAGCATGTGACGAGCGGTTCCAAGGGGGCCATTTTCGACGACCTGCTCGAAGAAGCCACCGCAAAATAATAAAAGAAGGGGACACGGCCAAAACAATGGCCGTGTCCCCTTCTTCTATCCATTGGAAGGCCGCGCCAGCGCGGCCTTCCTGCGTGTTTAGTGAGGAAAACGGTACTTTTCGACTGCCCCCACCCTTTTAATTTCCGACAAAGCCCTTTTCGTCAATGGACGAGCAGCGCGATGGTCACGCCGAGCAGTGCGCCGACGGAACCGGCGCCCAGCCCAAACAGGGTCGCCCGGATGGTACGCTGCCGGCGCTGCCGCTTCAGGCCGGTGTAGCCGCCTGCCCGGCGCAGCAGCTTCTGCGCTTCCTCGCGCAGCCGGCCGGCCTCCGTGTCGGTATAGCCGGCGCGTACGACCAGCATAGCCCGTTCAAAATACGGGTTGCCTGTATCCATCACTTCGATTATCTGCCGGTTGACCCCTTTTATCATGCCAAACGCCCCGCTTACGTTATTTTATGGGTGATGCCAATGGTTAAAAGGCAGCGCGGCCGCACAAAGGCCGGCCGGAGGCACTGCCCTCTGCCTTGCAAGGGTATTGTGGGCTAAAAATGACGCCGTTATTCCAAAATGAAGAAAAATGCGGCGCTATTTACTCTTTGTAAAGAGAAAGTTAAGATGTGATATGTGGAAAACCCTGTGGAAAGTGTGAATAAGTCGTTTGTTTGTCCCGCCTTTTTTTCGACCGGCGTTGTGAAAAGCGGTAAAATCCATATATTTCCTTCCTGCTTTGGATACGGAGGGTTGAATTCCCTTTACAAACCGGCGGCCATTGTCCCCCGAACGAACAGAAAATGCCCGAAAACCCGCAAATTGCGGTTGAAAAAGCTGGAAGCATTCGGTATAATAGAAAATCGATGTATTGTTTGCCTCTGTGCCCGCGCGAGCGGCAGACAGAGAGTAACCTGTACCTTCGGGTGAAAAAGGAGTATGGACGTTGGAATTCATCAAAGAAAACTTTAGTTTCCTGTACGATGGTATTGCGTTTTTCTTCCGCGATAACCAGGTGCTGAACGACGAGCAGAAGCTGATCACGGTGCCGGGCTGGAAGTACCTGGTCATGTTTGCCATCGGCGCGCTGCTCATCTATCTGGCGCTCAAAAAGGACTTTGAACCCGCACTGCTCATGCCGATGGGCTTCGGCGCCATTCTGGTGAACATCCCTTTTTCGGGGGCCATCGGCATGGCGGAGGACGGATCACACGGTATTGTGGATTGGCTGTTCCAGGTGGGAATTGAAGCGTCGGAAGCGATGCCGCTGCTGCTGTTTATCGGCATCGGCGCCATGATTGACTTCGGGCCGCTGCTGTCCAATCCCAAGATGTTTCTTTTCGGTGCGGCGGCGCAGTTCGGCATCTTCCTGACCGTGCTGGTGGCCTCTTTCATCTTCCCGGATTTCCGGGACGCGGCTTCGGTCGGCATCATCGGCGCGGCGGACGGCCCCACGGCCATTCTGGTTTCCCAGGTGTTCCAGTCAAATTATATGGGCGCCATTGCCGTGGCTGCCTATTCCTATATGGCGCTGGTGCCCATTATCCAGCCGGCGGCCATCAAGCTGGTCACCACCAAAAAAGAGCGGATGATCCGCATGCCGTACAATCCGCAGGCGGTTTCCCGCAAGACCCGCATTCTGTTCCCCATCTGCGTGACCATCATTGCGGGCCTGGTGGCACCCAAATCGGTGTCGCTGGTGGGCATGCTGATGTTCGGCAACCTGCTGCGTGAATGCCTCAAGCTGGACAGCCTGTCCCAGACGGCACAGACCACGCTGGCCAATCTCATCACCATCCTGCTGGGCCTGACCATTGCCTCGAGCATGAAGGCCTATAAATTCGTGGACTGGTCCACCATCATCATCATGGCCCTCGGCCTGGTGGCCTTTGTCTTCGATACCATCGGCGGCGTGCTGTTCGCCAAGCTGATGAACCTCTTCCTCAAAGATGGGCACAAGATCAATCCCATGGTGGGCGGTGCCGGTATCTCCGCCTTCCCCATGTCGGCGCGCGTCATTCAGAAGATGGCTCTCAAGGAGGACAACCAGAATCACCTGCTCATGCACGCGGTGGGCGCCAACGTGGCCGGCCAGATCGGTTCGGTGGTCGCGGGCGGTATTATCCTGACCGTGGTGCCGAGCCTCGTCGGCTGACAAGAAAGGATGACAGACAATGTTTGAACAATTTCCGAACCTGGGGAATGCCCTGCTGCTGATGCTTCTCGGTATGGTGGGCATCTTCGCGGTGATGCTCGTTGTGATGCTGGCGGTTAAGCTGCTCAACCGGTTTGCCGTGGATAAAAAGGACGACGGGGACGACAAGAAATAAGCGAAAGGACGCATAAAGGCATGGCGGACAATAAAAAGATGGTGGAAGCCATCACCTCCATGGACGAGGATTTCGCCCAATGGTATACCGATATCGTCAAGAAGGCGGAGCTGGTGGAGTATACCAGCATCAAGGGCTGCATGGTTATTCGGCCGTATGGCTACGCCATCTGGGAGAATATGCAGCGCATTCTCGACGGCATGTTCAAGGCGCTGGGACACGAAAACGTGTGCATGCCCATGTTCATTTCCGAAAGCCTGCTGCAGAAGGAAAAGGATCACGTGGAAGGGTTTGCGCCCGAGGTGGCGTGGGTCACCCACGGCGGCAGCGAGGAGCTGGAGGAACGCCTGTGCGTGCGCCCCACTTCGGAAACCCTTTTCTGTGAGCATTACGCCAATATCGTGCATTCGTGGCGGGATCTGCCCAAGCTGTATAACCAGTGGGTGAGCGTGGTGCGCTGGGAAAAAACGACGCGTCCTTTCCTGCGCTCCCGCGAATTCCTGTGGCAGGAGGGGCACACCATCCACGCCACGGCTGAAGAAGCGATCGAAGAGACCGAGCGGATGCTGGGTGTCTATGCGGAATTCTGCGAGAAGGCGCTGGCCATGCCGGTGCTCAAGGGCCAGAAAACCGAGAGCGACAAGTTCGCGGGCGCCGTGTCCACCTATGCCATTGAGGCGCTCATGCACGACGGTAAGGCGCTGCAGGCGGGTACCTCCCATTATTTCGGGGACGGCTTTGCCAAGGCATTCGGCATCCAGTTCGCGGATAAAACCAACACGCTGCAGTATCCGCATCAGACCTCCTGGGGCGTGTCGACGCGGCTCATCGGCGCGATCATCATGACTCACGGCGACGACAACGGCTTGGTTCTGCCTCCGGCGGTGGCCCCCATTCAGGTGGTAATCCTGCCCATCGCGCAGCATAAGCCGGGCGTGCTGGAAAAGGCGGCTGAGCTGAAGGAACGGCTGAGCGCCGTGGCGCGCGTCAAGGTGGACGATTCGGACAACTCGGCGGGCTGGAAGTTTGCCGAATATGAGATGAAGGGCGTGCCCGTGCGTCTCGAAATCGGTCCCAAGGATATCGAAAACAACCAGTGCGTGCTGGTCACCCGCCACAACCGGGAAAAGCACGTGGTGTCGCTCGACGAGCTGGAAACCGCCGTGCCCGCGCTGCTGGCGCAGGTGCACGACGGCCTGTACGAGAAGGCGCTGGCCAACCGGGAAAAGCACACCTATGCCTGCACCAGCCTGGAGGAAATTACCCGGGTGCTCGAGGAGAAGGGCGACGGCTTTGTCAAGGCCATGTGGTGCGGCGACGAGGCCTGCGAGGACGCGGTGAAGGAAAAAACGGGCGTAGGCTCCCGTTGCATCCCCTTCGAGCAGGAGCACCTTGCCGACACCTGCGTATGCTGCGGCAAACCGGCGAAGCATATGGTGATGTGGGGCAAGGCATACTAAGATAGGAGAAGACAGTATATGAAACAGCTGGATAAGCCCCAAAAGGGCGAGACCGTTGCGGTGATGCACACGTCGATGGGGGATATTGCCATCCGCCTGTTTGCGGATAAGGCCCCCAAAACGGTGGAGAACTTCACCACCCATGCCAAAAACGGTTATTACGATGGGCTTAAGTTCCATCGGGTCATCAACGACTTTATGATCCAGGGCGGCGATCCCCGCGGCAACGGCACCGGAGGCGAAAGCATCTGGGGCGGCAACTTTGCGGAT
The DNA here is from genome assembly GCA_902478605.1 of uncultured Oscillospiraceae bacterium. Lineage (GTDB taxonomy): Bacteria > Bacillota > Clostridia > Oscillospirales > Acutalibacteraceae > UMGS856. The sequence continues at coordinate 9,866 of CABSLQ010000039.1, read as the reverse complement.
GAGTTCGATGTCGAGTTGCACAATCTGCGCGGTGCGCTGTCCATGGCCAACGCCGGCCCCAACACCAACGGCAGCCAGTTCTTTATCGTGCAGGCCAAAACGACGGACCCCAGTCTGATCGCTCAGATGAAAAATATCCCGGACAGCTTCCCGGCCGACACGGTCGCCGCCTATGAGCAGGTCGGCGGCACGCCGCACCTCGATTTTCGGCACACGGTGTTCGGACAGGTGTACGACGGCATGGACGTGGTGGACGCCATTGCGGCGGTCGAAACCGACGTCAACGACGCGCCGCTGGAGGATGTTATCATCACCTCCATCGACGTGAGCGTCTGCGAATGAGCAGCCTGACTGCGCAGGCGCGGTACCTGCTGGCAAAGCGCACGCCGATGCCGGTCGACTGCGGCCGGGTTTGCGCCCGTGCCTGCTGCGCGGGTGACGAGGCCTGCGGCATGCGGCTGTTCCCCGGAGAGCGGGAACTGCTCGGGCCGATGGAAGGACGCTGGGATTTTGTGGAGACGGCGGACGGCGGCACACTGGTGGTTTGCCAGGGGGACTGCGAGCGGAGTATGCGGCCGCTTGCCTGTCGGTTGTTTCCGCTTTTTCCCTATCTGGACGCGCGTACCGGCCGGGTGCGGGCGGTATACGATCCCCGCGCATGGCGGGTTTGCCCGCTGGTGCGGGAGCACGGTCGGGTGCGGCTCGACCGGGATTTTGTGCGCACGGTGCGTACGGTTGGCCGGCTGCTCGCCGGCGAAGAAGAGGGGCGACGTTTCCTGCTTGCGCAGGCGGAGGAAATCGATGCGATCAACCGCTTTCTCCGTTTGGATGAGCAGCGTGGGCCGGTGTGCCGCCGCGCCGTTCATACCGGGAAAACGGCCAACTCAACTGTGAAGTAAGGAAAGGACGATTGCCATGAAATGCAAGCGATTGACGGCGATAATCGCCGCCGCTCTTCTGTCGGCGGCCATGCTTGGCAGCTGCTCTGCCGCGCCGGCGTCCGTCTATACGGACAAAGAGGATGGCTTCCAGCTGGAGATGCCCGCTAAAGGTGATAAGGTGGCCATAATGCACACCACCATGGGGGATATCTCCATGCGCTTCTTCCCCGAAGCGGCCCCCAAAACGGTGGATAACTTTATCCAGCTGGCGGAAAAGGGCTATTACGATAATCTGACCTTCCACCGGGTGATCGACGACTTCATGATTCAGGGCGGCGATCCGGAGGGCAACGGCACAGGCGGCGAGAGCATATACGGCGAGAAATTTGAAGATGAATTCGACGCCAAGCTGCACAACCTGCGCGGCGCGGTGGCGATGGCCAATTCCGGCCCCAACACCAACGGCAGCCAGTTTTTTATTAACCAGGCCAAGCCGGAATCCTTTGCCAGTGCAGTGGAAAGCTTCAAGACCAACTATGAACGGTTTAAAAACACCGACACCTATAAGGAGTTCGACAGCTGGAAAGACTGGATGGCGTACGCTTATTCGGATAACCAGACCGGTTCCTATTCCATTGATGCTTCTGCTCTGACCGATGAGCTTATCGACCTGTACACCAAGACGGGCGGCAATCTGCAGCTGGACGGTTCGCTGCGCAGCAGCGGCGGCCACACCGTGTTCGCGCAGGTGTATGACGGCATGGATGTGGTGGACGCCATCGCGGCGGTGGAGACGGACGGCAATGACAAGCCGGTGGAGGACGTCAAGATCACCTCTATTGAAATCCTGGAATATGCGGGCTAACCCGTGCGGCATAAAGGGACATATGGCGTCATAGTATGAAAAAGGACGCCTGATGGCAGACAGGAGCCCCCCATTCGGGCAGTATCCGGTATACTGAACGGGTTGGGGGCTCTTTTTTGTTGAATTCCCGGGCGCCGGGCAATACTACCATCGTATGTGTCTTGAACCGCGGCGGCGGGTATGGTATACTTTTACAATCGGCAGAAAGGGGGAAACCGGCTTTGGAGATGCAAATCGGCGGACGGCGCGTCGCCTATCTGGACGAAGGAAAAGGGCCGGTACTCCTTTTCCTGCATGGCTGGGCCGCGCCTGTCTCGACCTATCGGCTGCTGACCGACCATTTGGCGGCATACTGCCGGGTGGTGGCGCCCGATCTGCCCGGCTTCGGCGGCAGCGAGGAACCGCCCACGGCTTGGGACGTGGACGGCTATGTGGATTTTACGCTGCAGTTTATCGAGGCGCTCGGTATCCGGGAGGCGGTGCTGATGGGGCATTCCTTCGGCGGGCGCATCATCATCAAGCTGATGAACCGGCCATCCCTGCCCCTGACGGTCCGTAAGATTGTTCTCATGGATGCCGCCGGCATCAAGCCCAAACGGCCGCCCTCCTATTACTGGAAGGTCTATACCTATAAAGCGGGGAAGAAGTTCTTCGGCCTTCCCGGCGTGCGCGCGCTGTTTCCCCACGCGGTGGAAAAGGCACGCAGCCGGGCGGGCAGCGACGATTACCGCAATGCGTCGCCCCTGATGCGGCAGGTAATGAGCCAGGCGGTCAACGAGGACCTGACGCCGCTGCTGCCGGGAATCGGGGTGCCCACCCTGCTCATTTGGGGGGAAAAGGACACGGCCACCCCGCTGTCCGACGGGCAGACAATGGAACGGCGGATCCCGGACGCGGGGCTTGTGACGCTGGCCGGCGCGGGACATTTTTCCTTTGCCGACCGATGGGGGCAGTGCAGCCGGGTGCTCGACTCTTTCCTGAAATGAAGGCAGATAGGTGGTTGCAATGACAGAACTGGTGGCAAGGCTGACCATGCTGGCGGCCTGCGCGGTTAATTTCGGGGTGCAGGCGGTCTATTTCACCCACATGCTGCAGCTCAATTCCTACCGGACGGAACGGTACCGCAGATGGTGCCAGAAGCATGAGCAGAAGCTGGTGAATGTGCGGCGGCTGCTCCCGGTGCTGCTGGTGGCGGTCACCTTTGTGCTGCCGCATAAATATGGCATCGACTTTTTTGGGGGCGCGGCGGTGCTGCTGCTGACGGCGGTGCTGAATTTTCCCCAAAAGGCGAAGAAACCGCTGGTGCTTACGCCGCGCGTCTGGCGGCTGTTCGCGACCCAGGCGGTGCTGCTCGCGGCGATACTGTTAATCGGTTATTTCACCGACGCCCTGCGCAGCCTGATGCTCATCGGTCTGCTGTCGCTCGTCATTTGGTTCTGGACGGGGCTGGCCAACGTTATCAACCAGCCGCTGGAAAAGGCGATTGCGGGTCGGTATGTCCGCGACGCGCGCCGGCGGCTGGAAGCCATGCCGGCGCTCACCGTCATCGGTATCACGGGCAGCTACGGTAAAACGAGCACCAAGAATTTTCTGCACGATCTGCTGGCCGTGCAGTATAACGTGCTCATGACGCCCGAAAGCTACAACACCACGATGGGCGTAGTGCGCACGGTGCGCGAACGGCTGCGTCCGTCGCACGAGGTGTTTATCGCGGAAATGGGGGCCAAGAACCCGGGCGATATCAAGGAAATCTGCGATCTGGTGCGTCCGCGCTACGGTATCCTGACCTCTATCGGGGAGCAGCACCTGGAAACCTTTAAGACGATCGACAACATCATCGCCACCAAGTTTGAATTGGCCGACGCCATCCCGGAGGACGGCTGCATCTTTTTGAATGCCGACAACCTGTACATCCGTTCCCATCCCGTGACGGCCCGCGCCGTCACCTATGGAACGCAGCCGGACAGCGGCGCCGCTTACATGGCGTCGGATATTGCGGTGGACGAACACGGCTGTGCCTTTACTGTAACGGCTCCCGACGGGGAGCGTCAGCGGTTTTCCACCAAGCTGCTCGGCGCGCACAATATTCAGAATCTGACCGGCTGCATTGCGCTGGCACACGAGCTGGGGATCGCGCTCGAAAAGCTGGTATACCCGGTGCGTATGCTGAAGCCCGTGGAACATCGGCTGCAGCTGCTGCCCAACGGGTTCATCGACGATGCGTATAACGCCAATCCGGCCGGCTTCCGCAGCGCGCTCGACGTGCTGGCGGGCTTCGCGGCGCAGCGGGTGCTCGTCACCCCCGGCATGGTGGAGCTTGGCGACCGGGAGGAGGCGCTCAACCGGGAGCTTGGCGAATATGCCGCCTCCCGCTGCGATTACGCGGTGCTGGTGGGCGAACGGCAGGCGCCGCCGCTGCGGGAAGGTCTGCTGGCCGGCGGGTTCCCGGAGGAGCGGATTTTTGTCGCCAAAACGCTGCAGGAGGGGCTGGCCCATCTGCAGCAGCTGCCCGCCGGTCCGCGCATCGTCCTGCTCGAAAACGATTTGCCTGATAATTTCTGAAAAGAGGGAAATGTCTATGAAAACTCGCGTCGCCGTGCTCTTCGGCGGGCACAGTGTAGAGCATGAGGTATCCATCATTTCCGGCCTGCAGGCGTTTGCCGCCCTCGACCGCGCCAAATACGATCCAGTGCCGCTGTACATCGGCAAGGACAATGCCTTTTACACCGGAGAGCACATGGGCGATATCGAACGCTACAAGGATATGAAAAGCTGTCTGGCACAGGCGACGCGCGTGCTGCTGGTACCCGGTGAAAACGGCGTGGATCTCGTGCGGTATCCCATGAAAAAATTCGGGAATAACGTGGTGGGCGGTTTTGACGTGGCCCTGCCCGTGGTGCACGGCACCAACGTGGAGGACGGCACCCTGATGGGATATCTTGAGATGCTCGGCGTGCCCTATGCGGCGTGCGATGTGACCTCCTCGGCCGTCGGCATGGATAAGTATCTGATGAAGGCGGCACTCCGGCAGGCGGGACTGCCTGTGCTTAACGCGCTGCAGTTCACGGGCAAGGCCTACGCGTTGCAGGCCGCGGCCATTCTGGAGGAGATTGAACAGACCATCGGGTACCCGGTCATCGTCAAGCCGGTCAATCTCGGGTCTTCGGTCGGCATCTCCAAGGCGGACGACCGCGCCGCGCTGGAAGATGCGATGGATCTGGCCCTGCGCTTTTCGCCGCGGGTGTTGGTGGAAAAGGCGGTTTCGCATTTACGGGAAATCAACTGCGCTGTGCTCGGCGATTACGAAAGCGCCCGCGCCTCGGTGTGCGAGGAACCGGTCAACACCGACGATATTCTGAGCTTTCAGGACAAATACCTTTCGGGCGGCAAGACGGATAAAACCGGCGGCGCCAAGGGCGGCATGAGCAGTCTCAAACGCCGCTGCCCGGCCGATATTCCGGACGAACTGGCCAAAGAGGTACAGCGTCTGGCGGTGGCAACCTTCCAGGCACTCGGCTGCTCGGGCGTGTCCCGCATCGATTTTCTCAATGACAAGGAATCGGGCGAGCTGTGGGTAAATGAAATCAACACCATCCCCGGCTCCCTCGCCTTCTATCTCTGGGAGGCGGCGGGTACCTCCTTCGCCGCGCTGCTCGACGAGATGATCCGCCTCGCTTTCAAGCGGCAGCGGGAGCGGGAAGCGTTGACCTTCACCTATGAGAGTAATATTCTTTCCGGTGTGCATCTGGGAGGCGCCAAAGGCGGAAAAGCGTAGAATCGGGTCGAAATATACGAATAGTAAACCAAAAGAAAGGGGACACGGTGAGTGTCTCCTTTCTTTTGGTTATGCTTGGAGACTGTCAACCCCAGAGCCGCCATTGTGGCATTCAGAGAAGCCGGCGGTAAGGATATTCCTTGTGGCTTTAATCGTGCTTTTGCAAAAATATGCCTCCCACAAAAAATTGCGGGAGGCATGGACGGGCCTGTCGATTTTATGTGCCTGCCGGCTGCGGGCGGCGTTTCATCCAGGCGACCGTATCCTGAATGGTCTGCAGCAGGTCGCGGGGGTGATAACCGAGCACGCGGGTTGCCTTGTCATGTGAAAAGCGATCGTTGCTGCTCAGCGTGTAGAGGGAATAGCGGGTGTATAGGGGACGGGATTTACGCACCTTGGCGGCCAGTGAGAGGACGGGAATGGCCGCCTTGGCCATCCACATGGGCAGTACCGGCAGCCGGCGGCCGCCCTGTACCGCCTTGACCATGCGCAGCACGTCGCGGATTTCATAGTGCCGGTTGGACAGGATGTAGCATTCGCCCGTCTTGCCCTTTTCCACCGCGGCGAGGCAACCGTCCGCCACGTCGCGCACGTCCACGAAATCATAGCCGCCTCGCACACACGCGGGCAGCCGGCCGTGGATATAGTCGGAAACCAGTTGCACCAGATGGTTGCGGGAAGAGTCGAAGGGACCGAGGATGCCGGACGGCTGCACCACCACGGCGTCGAGACCGTCCTTTACGGCGTCGAGCACCAGCTGGGTAGCTTCCGCCTTGGTCTTGGCGTAGCCGCCGACCACCTCGTCGGCGGAGAAGTGATCCACCTCGTGCAGCACGGCGAGGTCATTTTTTTCGGGGATGGCGTGGACCGAACTGACGTACAGCAGCCGGCTTACACCATGTTCCTTGCACAACTCCACGATGTTGCGCGTGCCGCCCACGTTGACGGCATACATGGTGGGGGTAATCTTCTCCGAGATATCGATGATGCCTGCTGTGTGAATGACCACCACTTTATCCTGCTCGGTGCCGGCAAACAGCGGTTCGAGCGAATGCTTATTCCGCACATCGCCCTGGATATAGGTGACGGAATCGGTACTTTCCGCCGATTCGGTGGGTAAAATCAGGCCGCGTATCCGCGCCCCCCGGCGTTTCAGCTTGCGGATGATGGTGCTGCCCAGATGGCCGTTTGCACCGGTCACAATATACAATATGCTCATGCGCAGCTCCTTTCTACAGCGCCAATAGACAGTGTGTTGATTTTCCTCTCTACTTGTATTATAATAAACAATACGTGAAAATACAATCGACACACGGCATAGGGAGTGCTGGTTAATAAACAAAGCGGACAGATGTTGTTGAAAAGGAATGGCTGTTATGAAAAATGTTACAAAGGATCATCGCACGCGGGTGACCAAACTGCTCATCCGCCGGGCGTTTATGGAGCTGCTGCGTCAAAAGCCAATACAGAGCATCGCGGTCAAGGAGCTTTGCGATGTGGCAGGGATCAACCGGGGGACCTTTTACACCCACTATACCGATATTTATGATCTGCTGCACTCCATCGAAGACGAGATGATGGAGGATTTTGAAAAAGCACTGGCCCCGCTGCTGCAGGAGGACGGGCGGCCCATCCATCCGGTGGAAATCAGCGCTGAAATCTTTCAGTGCCTGAAGGATAATTCGGACTTGTGTACGGTGACACTGAGTGATTACGGCGACAAGGCCTTCGCTTCCCGGCTGCTCAGTCTGGCGCGGGAATGGAGCATGAAAACCTATCTGCAGTATTTCAAGGGCGCTTCTCCCAAGCAGGTGGAATACTATTTCGCCTTTGCGAGCGCGGGCTGTATCGGGCTGCTGCGTAAATGGCTGGACGACGGGATGACCAGTTCGGCCCAGGAGATCGCCGAGCTGGCAGAAAAAATTATGCTGCAGGGTATGGGGATTTTTACGTCGGAGGCGGAAACAGCAACGGAATAAACGGTGTGCGGATCGTTCTGACGGTAGTATGCCGCTTTTTCCTGTAAAATAAGCGCAGGAAAACCTTGTTATTTGATGACAAATACGCTATGATAGAGGCAGTTGAAAGAGGGGGGAGATGACGCGATGAAAGGCGCCAGACATGTGCGGGAGAAGAAGGAGAAACATGTGGGCCGCATGGTCGGGCGGGTTTTCGCCGTTATTGGTCTCTATCTGGGGTCAGCGATCGCACTGCTTTTGGGGGCCATTACGGTGGTTTGCCTGGGCCCTTCTGTGCAGGCACGCGATCTTTTTGTCAACACCGTCATGGAGACCAGCGCCGCCAAATTTCTCGCCTATATGTACTTTTCGGAAGAGGAAATTGCGGCCATCCGTGCCAAAAACGGGGTGGTGGATACCGGCGCGGTCACCGCACCGGATACCAGCTTTGTACCGCCCGTGGAGGAGACACCTGCCGATGCCATTGAAATCGAGGATGTGACGGGAGCAACCTTCAAGGGCAAGATGATGATTGTGCACGATCCGTCGCGTGTGACGGTGGGAACGCTCCCCGCCTATGACGGCCGTCCGGGCAAAACGCTCGACGCACTGGTGAAAGATAACGGCGCCATCGCGGGCATCAACGCCGGCGGCTTCGAGGACGAAGGCGGCATGGGCAACGGCGGGACACCGCTTGGCATCGTGATCCATGAGGGCCGTCTGCTGTACGGATCGCCGGGGACGACCTCGACGGTTATCGGGTTTGACACCTCCAATCGCCTGATCGTCGGCAAAATGAGTGCACAGCAGGCGCTGGATCGGCATATACGCGATGCGGTGAGCTTTGGGCCGCTGTACGTGGTCAATGGCGAGGCGGTGCCCGTTGCGGGTACCGGCGGCGGACTCAATCCCCGCACGGCCATCGGGCAGCGGGCGGACGGCGCCGTGCTTCTTCTGGTCATCGACGGGCGGCAGTCGCACAGCCTGGGCGCAACATATAAAGACTGTCAGCAGGTGATGCTGGATTATGGGGCGGTCAACGCGGCCAATCTGGACGGCGGTTCTTCTACGCTGATGATATACGAGGGAGAGCATGTGAACATGTGTGCCACGCTGTACGGCTCGCGGGACATGCCCACCTCCTTCCTGGTGAAATAAGGGATCAAAATGGACAAAGAAAAAAGCCGGGGCAGTCGGGCGTTCCGATGGGCCCTCGTGATTATCGCGCTGGTTAATGTCCTGTGCATTGCGGTGGTACTGTGTGTCCTATGGCAGCGGCTGGAGGACTATGAGGAGAAGAGTCCGGCGGCGGCCATGGATGCGTTCTTTGCCGACGTGCAGGCGGGGCGTACCGCAGAAATTGTGGCGCGGCTGGACAGGCGGGGCATAAACACGGCGGAGGATTACACCGCCTGGCTGCAGCAGACTTTTTCGGGCGATGCAGCCGGCTACCGGTATGCGCCGGTGTCGGACGGGAAGACTGGGCATCGGTACGCAGTCTATGACGAGAACGGCGAGCGCAAAGGGGAAGTGCGGCTGTTCAGTGAGAACGGAGAAACCGGCCCCTGGACGGTGCAGCCGGCGATCACATATTTGTCCGCTTACACGGTGCGGGCACCTGCCTACGTGCGGGTGCTGCTTAACGGCCGTCCGCTTCCTGACAGTGTCCGGACGGATAAGAGTGAACCGGTCGCCCTGTTCGATGCCCAGCGGGACGAAAACCGGATCCCCCATATGGCGGAATATGTGGTGGAGGATTTGCTGGGAATCCCCGCTTTTACCGCGCAGACACCGCAGGGCGAGGCCTGCCTAGTGACCCAGGACGACGAAGCACGGACCGTCACGGTGCACGTTCCGGTGACGGGCGATGACCTGCAGGCCTGTGAACAGCAGATCGAGACGGTGGCCAAGCTGTACGCCCGCTATATTAGCCAGGACGCGCAGTTGAGCGAGCTCGCAGCGCACATATACAAGGACACGGATTTTTATGATGCGGTGCGGGCTTATGACGGACAATATTACAACAAGCATATTTCCTATGCATTTGAGAAGTTTACCATATCCAATGTGGAGCGCTTTTCGGAGGATACCTTTGCAGGGGACGTGTCCTTTGACTATGTGATTAAACGGACGCATGACACCCATACCTTTCCCACCAAATACCGTATGGGCTTTCAGAAAATAGACGGCAAGTATCAGTTGGTGGAACTGCGCTTCACATAAACGGCATCAGCCGGGCAGGACAAAATTTTTCCTTGCATTCGCGGCCGGAATGGTATATAATAACACCTGCTCACCGTATGTGCCGGTGTGATGGAATTGGCAGACGTAGTGGACTCAAAATCCCATTCGTCTGTTGTTACCACTTCGGCTGAAGCCCTTGATTT
>CABSLQ010000038.1 GCA_902478605.1 uncultured Oscillospiraceae bacterium | reverse complement strand
ACGGCATCCTTGACAGCGCCAGCCGTGCTTGCTGTGTGGCAGTCAAGTCCGGCTTACGCCGAACTATTTTTATTCATGCGGGTGTCCAACTTGCACTTGCAATTTGCGCCCACATAAAATCATCAAGATTTAAGTCTTCGTATTCTTCGCTGTATCGCTCCAAAAATTGTCTGAAATCTTCATTGTTTCCTATGTCTTTTGATAAATCTTTGAATGAATAACTATTTGCTAATTTGTCGTACAGTTCAGGTAATTGATTTTTTGCTTGTTCTGATGTTAAATGTTCATTTATCACAATATCATTCATTTTTCTAAATCCATTGAATACGACATCATCTTTTATTTGTTTATATGTTTGCGGTAAAATGATTTCATAATTTTCCTTTTCCATCGCTGTTTCGTAAAGCACATTATATTTTTCTGATAGTTCCTTTTCCGCTTCGTTCAGTTTTTTTAACTGTTCATCATATGATTTCTTCAGGTCTTCCAAATTGTCTTTTAGTTGTGTGTTATGATGTTTTTCGTACCAGTCGTGTATTTGTTGTATTGTTCTAATCAGTCTCAATAACTTTTCAGGTGCGTTTTTCATACCGTTCCACAAATCACGATTTACTTCATCCACAACATTTGCCATAATCTTTTTCACTCCTTTCTTTTTTATAATTCAAGGTCATCATCAATATTCCTGCTCTGGCGGTCGGGGGTGTCTTTTCCGACTTCACTTTCAAACCTGTTAATGAAATCGTCAAGGTCTTGTTCCGGTGAGTAATTTTTCTCAAAATCGTTTAGTAAACTTTCAATGTACTCGCTTTTTATATTGGCACACTTTTCTCCGTTTGCTACATTAAGACAAATAGGTAAGAATATGTCGTATTTAAAATTTGTGTCTTTCAACAAATCATTCCATTTTAATGTTCCGTCTTTGTTCAAAAAATTCTCATAATTTTCGTTAAGGTATTCTTTGAGGAACTGCTTAAAATCGTCATTGTTTTCTATCTCAAGTGGTAGTCCAAGTCCGGAGTTATACCATGCTGCCTCCATTGCTTCTGCCAAATCATATTTTTCCAGTTCGCTTTCCAAGTTATAATATTCTTGTCCGTAATCAAAGCATCTTATGTGATTATTTACCCATTCTTCTTTGTTTTCCAAAATATCCACCATACCGCCGCCATGGAACCGACACAGCCGTGCGAGAAAAATGGAGACAAGCCGGAAAAGTGTTGTCTTTTTGGACACTTAGCCGGTTTTGTCCCTTTTTTTCGGGCAGATAATCGAGTATCCTATTCCTATAGACGCTTTGTCTGCATACAGGTTTCCGGGAAAGGTGCTGCATCGCATGAAGAAAGACATGACACGCGTACTGGTGGAATCCACGGTGCGCCGTACGCTGAAAAATATCCAGGAGGCGCCGGAACGGGCCACGCGCAATCTGATCGATCTGGGGCTTGAGTTTTCCGGCGGCCGGTTCCAAACCCGGTTCTTGTCGCAGGCACAGAAAATGCTGCAAAACCCCAAAAGCGCCTACTACGACCTGGCCAAACAGATGGCCGCCACCGTGGATCCCGACATCATCACCACCTTCGGTGTCAATCTCGGCTACAACAGCTGCACCAAAGGGGCCCAGCGGATTCGGGAGATCGAGGCGGAAAAAGGGTTCAATATCCCCTGGGCGCTGCATCTGGTTATCAACGAGCAAAAGCTGGAGGCAGAGCCGGCCTTTTACCCGTCCGTGCTGCGGCAGGGGCAGGCGCTGGGGATCCATACCTACCTGCTCTTTGTATCCGGATCTTCGGAGAAGGTGCTTCCGCTCATAGAGAAAGAACCGGATGATGCGTTTATCCTCTTTCTGCACGGGCGACAGGTCGGCCCGGCCTTTCTTGAGAAGATGAAAGCGATCAAAAACGCCATGATTTCGGTGTATATAAACGCCGATATGCCGGACGCCTGCCAGAAACTCCGGGACGCCGGGCGGCTCTATGCGGTTCATCAGCGGTATACGGAGCAGGATCGGGAAGCCATCCTGAACGGGGAATGGCTCAAAGCCGTCCTCCCGGTACGCCCGGCCTTCGCCTTTTTGCGGGCGGATTTTTCCTGCACGCCCCGGACACAGGAGGAAGTTTACCGGTACGTCACGGCCGTGCGGGATGAGCAGCAGGTTCCGCTGATTTTCATGGATATCAAGCAGGACACCCTGCTCATCGATCAGGTGATTTCGGACGGCGAGTGCCTGGTTGGGTTTGACGCGGACGGCAGCCTGCGCACCCACGAAGGCTATAAACGGGACGAGCTGTATAACATCTTCCGTCATCCGCTGGAGGAAATCCTGCAAAACGCATCGAAAAAATGAGGTAATCCAATGGGCCGGCGCCATGCGTAGCGCCGGCCCGTATACGATTCCCACGGGAAAGGAGCCGGGCGTAATGCCATGAAAACCAGGTTCGGTCGATTTGTTTCAGGGAAGGGCTTCCCGGTGTGCTTTTTTCTGTTTCTGCTTTTTGCCGCCGTTTATATCACGTGCCGCACGGGAGCCGCTGTGCGGCAGCTGTGGGACATCGCGGTCTATGGAGGCGCCGCCGTTTTCTTTCTCCTTCTGCTTCTCTTTCATGGGGTGTTTCAGAAGCAGCGGTCTTTTTCTCCCCTCCGCCGTTTCTGGCTCCGGGTCGAGGGGATCCTTTTCTGCTTTCTGTTTTACCTGACAGTAAGCCTTCTGTGCTGTGATGCAGTGGGGCTGCTTGTGTTTCTCCTGCCTGCGGATGCCAGGGCATTCACCGTTTCCTGGTGTGTGGCCGCCGGGCTCAGTCTGGTTCTTGTCGTCTGCGGGGCCGTGCATGCCCGCCGCCTGAAAACGGTGCGCTATGCGGTGCGGCTGGGAAACGGCGAACGCACCTGCCGCGTGGTATTGCTCAGTGACTTACATATTGGGGTTTTCGTCGGCGCAGGATACATTCGGAAGGTGGTCCGCCGGGTCAACAGCCTGTCGCCGGACATGGTGGTCATCGCCGGGGACATCTTTGACAACGGCTTTGCAGAAGAATGCGGCCAGCTGGATACCGTCATCGCCCTGCTGCGGACGCTGCAGACAAAGGACGGCGTTTATGCGGTCCTGGGCAACCACGATCCCGCATTCACCGACGGGAGCATGCAGCGGTTTTTCCGGGAAGCGCACATAAGTCTGCTGTACAACGACGTGAGCCCGTGTCCGCTTTTTGATCTGGCGGGCCGGAACGATCGGCTCCACAGCAAACGGTTTGCGGAGCCCCGCACCCCGCTCCATGAGCTGCTGCCGGAAGAGCCGCGGCAAAAGCCGGTCGTCGTCCTGGACCATAATCCGGAAGGGATTAACGAGGCGGTGGAATGCGGGGCGGATCTCGTTTTATGCGGCCACACCCACAAAGGACAGTTTTTCCCCCTGACCTTTTTCACCCGGCTGTCCCACGAAAAAAAGCATTTTTACGGGCAGGCCGCCTTCGGGAAAACGCAGGCGGTCATTACCGCCGGCACGGGATTTTTTCAGCTGCCCATCCGCGTAGGCACCAACAGTGAAATTTCCGAAATTGTCCTGACCATATAGAAGAAAGAGGACGCTTTATTTCCAATACCTTGCGGCCGCTTTCGGCAGCGCCCTGATCACGTCCATTTATTCCATTGTGGATATGGCCATGGTGGGCCAGTATCATGGGCCGGAAGGCGCGGCGGCTTTGGCGGTTGTGGCGCCCATCTGGAACATCATCTACAGTCTGGGGCTTTTAATGGGGATCGGCGGTTCCGTCCTGTTCAGCACCATGCGGGGAAAGGGGGACGGCCAGACACGCCAATCCAATGAATATTTTACCGTTTCCATCATCGGCTCGATCCTCCTGGCCGTGATCGCATGGATCGGCATCGCCTTTTTTGACGAACCGCTGCTGCGGTTTTGCGGCGCAGAAGGCCATACCCTCACCCTGGCCAGAGAATACGTCCTGCCGATCAAATTCGTCATCCCCTGCTTCCTGTTTACGCAGACGCTGGCCGCCTATCTGCGCAATGACAAAAACCCCACCCTGGCCACCGCCGCCGTGCTGGCGGGCGGCATCTTTAACGTATTCGGCGATTACGTCTTTGTTTTCACCTGCGATATGGGGGCGTTCGGTGCAGGGCTTGCCACAGCCATCGGTTCCGTGATTTCGATTATCGTCATGCTGTCCCACTTCCTCATGAAGAAAAACACCCTGCGGCTGGTGCGGCCCGCCAATCTGTTCCGCAAATTCCGGGAAATTTCCGTAACCGGGTTCTCCACCTTCTTCATCGATATTGCCATGGGGATCCTGACCATTTTGTTCAACCGGCAGATCATGGCGTATCTAGGGACAAACGCCCTTTCCGTTTACGGCGTGATCGTCAACATCAGCACCTTCGTGCAGTGCTGCGCCTATAGTGTCGGGCAGGCGTCGCAGCCGATTCTGTCCACCAATTTCGGCGCGGGCAAAGGGGACCGCATCCGGCAGACGCTGCGATATGCCATCGGTACCACCGCCTTTTTCGGCATTCTCTGGACGGCGCTGTGCCTGGCGATTCCCAACCAGTTTATCCGTTTGTTCATGTCCCCCACCGAAGAGGTCCTGCGGATCGCCCCGGCCATTATCCGGTATTACGGCCTCTCCTTCCTGCTATTGCCCCTGAACATTTTCTCGACCTATTACTTCCAGGCCCTGATGAAGCCAAAAGCCGCCTTTGTCGTTTCCATATCGCGGGGGCTGGTTATCAGCGGCATTCTGATTCTGCTGCTGCCGGCGGCGGCCGGCGCCAATGCGATTTGGCTGGCGATGCCCCTCACGGAACTGCTCGTGGCAATATATGTCGTGTGTATGATCGGGCGCTATACCAAACCATTGTCAACAGAAAGGACGGATATGCATGCATAGGATCATTACCATTGGACGCGAATTCGGAAGCGGCGGCCGGGAACTCGGCCGCCGGCTGGCGGAAACATTGGGATTTGCCTATTACGATCAGGAAATCATCCGCGAGATTTCCAAAAGGACCTCCCTGTCTGAGCAGTATGTCCAGGCAATCGTGGAGCATCGGCCTTCGTTCTCCTTCCCCATCCATATTGCGCAGAGCTTTTATGTGTTGGGCAACCCGGCATTTGAACAGACGATGACCATTTATCAGGAACAGGCGCGCATCATTACCGAAATGGCGGCGGAATCCGACTGTGTGATTGTCGGCCGCTGCGCGGACTACATTTTGAAGGAACATAAACCTTTCCGCCTTTTTGTCTATGCCGATATGGAAAGCAAGATCAAACGCTGCCGCGAAAAGGGCCCCAAGGAGGAAACGCTCTCCGATAAGGAGCTGCGGCAGAAAATTTCCAGCATAGATAAAAAGCGCGCCAAGTATTATGCCTTCTATACCGGCCACCCGTGGGGCGACAAGCTGAACTTCGATCTCTGCATCAACACCACCCAAACGGCCGTCAAGGAAATCGTGCCCGTGATTGCCAAGCTTTTCTGAGCCAAGGCCCTGGCAGTCATTTTGCGGGGCCCGTCTGCAAAGCCGGCCGCGTGTGCCGGCCAGGGAAAAACCAAGCGGCGCTGTCTCCCTTCGGATGACAGCGCCGCTTATAAACATCTTCCCTTCGCTCTGCGGCTGCAGGCGTTCGGTTTCTCAATGGCCGCGGGACGATTCCGGCGAGGATATTTTCGCGAAAAAGCCTGACGTACGCAATAAACAGTTTTTCAGCAGCCGGGTAAACGCCTCCGCCGGCATGCAATCCTTGTCCAGCAGCCAGCGCTTGACGGCGCAGAGAAACGCGTCGGTATAAAAGTCCACGTAAAACGTAAGGGTATCATCCCGGTCGAAAAACTCCTCCATGTCGGAGGAAATAATGCTTTCCATGATATCCCGCAGATACTCCGAAAAGGAATTCTGGCCGTCCACCTGCAGGGTTTTACGGTAAAAGCTGCGGTTATCATAAAAATAGGCGCATAAATCTTCCAGCAAGCCCCAGCTGGCGTGATATTCCTTTTTTCGCAGCGCCGTCACACATTCGGTATAATAAATCCAGTTCACCAGGTCATACTTGTCCTTGAAGTGGTAATAAAAGCTCTTGCGGTTCATATCGCAGGCTTCGCAGATGTCGCTGACGCTGATCTTGGCGAAGGGCTTTGTCTCCATCAGCTCTTTCAGCGAAGAGGCCAGCGCCCGTTTGGTGATATTGGAATCCGCCACAAAGCCCGCCTCCCGCAAACTGTTATGGCTTTAGCATAGCATGAAAATCAGAATAAAGCAATAAAAATGTCCCCTCTTTTTTGCACTGATTTTAGGACAGAGCGGCTCGAGTGTCCAAAAAAGTAACACTTTCCGATAAGCGGGCAAAATTGTAACACCTCGCGTATTTGTCCAATGCAATCGGACAAAAACTCTGCTACAATCTTTTCATAGCTTAGAAAAACAGGAGGAATTGCCGTTGTCAGCACACAGTCAACCGAAAGAAGAGCTATTAAAAAGCCTTTCCACCTCGGCGGAAAAAGGGTTGTCGTCGGGGCAGGTGGCCGGGCTGCAGAACCAGTACGGTCCCAACAAGCTCAAGGAAAAGAAGAAGAAAACCAATCTCCAGCGGTTTCTGGAGCAGTTCAAGGACGTCATGATCATCATCCTGCTCATCGCCGCCGTGGTTTCCTTTGTCATCGCCTGCGTCGAAGGCGATCCGATGGAATTCTTCGAGCCGGTGCTGATCCTGCTCATCGTGGTGCTCAACGCCATCATGGGCATGGTGCAGGAAAGCAAGGCGGAAAAGGCGCTGGATGCGCTGAAAAACATGTCGGCGCCCCACGCCAGAGTGCTACGCGACGGCGAGGAAAAGGTCATCAACGCCGCGGAGCTGGTGCCCGGCGATATCATTCGGCTGGAAGCCGGGGACTTTATCCCCGCGGACGCCCGCCTGCTCAAAAGCGTCAGCCTGAAAAGCGAGGAATCGGCCCTGACCGGCGAATCGGTTCCCTCTGAAAAGGACGCAGACGCGGACGTGGAGGAAAAGGCCGGTATCGGCGACCGGAGCAACATGGTGTTTTCCGGGTGCAGCATCACCTACGGCACCGCCACCGCCGTGGTCACCGGCACCGGCATGCAAACCGAAATGGGCAAAATTGCCGGACTGCTGGAGGGCGAAAGCGAAACCCAGACGCCGCTCCAGAAAAAGCTGGCCCAGCTGGGCAAATACCTGGGGTTCTTGGCATTGGTCGCCTGCGCCATCATCTTTGTGGTGGGGCTGGTCAACGGCATCGACGTGCTGGAAATCTTCATGACCGCCGTCTCCCTGGCCGTTTCCGCCATCCCGGAGGGCCTGCCCGCCATCGTCACCATTGTCCTGGCCATCGGGGTCCAGCGGATGGTGAAGAAAAACGCCCTGATCCGCCGCCTGCCCGCGGTGGAAACCCTGGGCAGCGCGTCGGTCATCTGCTCGGATAAGACGGGCACCCTGACCCAGAACCGCATGACCCTCACCAAAGTGTGGCTGGATGGTTCCGAAGAACCGGAGGCGGTCAGCAGTCAGAATTCCGAAGCGGCCAGACAGCTGCTGCGTTACGGTACCCTCTGCTGCGACGGCTCGGTGGTGTTCGGGGAGGACGGCAAGGAACAGCACATCGGTGATCCGACCGAAACCTCCATCATCGTGGCTGCGCACAAAAACGGCATGGCGCAGGATACGCTGAATAAAGCCTATCCCCGCCTGGCGGAAATCCCCTTCGATTCCGACCGCAAGCTGATGACCTCGGTCAACCAAATCGAGGGCAGGAATATCGTCATCGTCAAGGGCGCCTTCGATATGATGGCTTCCCGCTGCGTCCAGGGCGACATCGAAGCCGCCAAGCGGATGAATGAGCAGATGAGCCGGGACGCCCTGCGGGTGCTGGCTGTGGGCTATAAAGAGGTGGCGGAAGTTTCGGCCAATCCCACCTCGGAAGAACTGGAAAACGGACTGACCCTGATGGGGCTGGTGGGCATGATCGACCCGCCCCGCCCGGAGGCCAAGGTTGCCGTCGCCACCTGCCGCAAGGCGGGCATCAAGCCGGTGATGATCACCGGCGACCATGTGGTGACCGCCTCCGCCATTGCCAAAGAGCTGGGCATCCTGGAGGATGGCGACCGCGCCATCACCGGGGCGGAGCTGGACGCCATGACCGACGAGCAGCTGGACAAGGAAGTGGAAAGCATTGCGGTGTACGCCCGCGTGTCGCCGGAGAACAAAATCCGCATCGTCAAGGCGTGGCAGCGTAAGGGCCAGGTGGTTTCCATGACAGGCGACGGCGTCAACGACGCCCCCGCCCTGAAAGCCGCCGACATCGGCTGCGCCATGGGCATCACCGGCACCGACGTGGCGAAGGGCGCCGCGGATATGACCCTGACCGACGACAACTTCGCCACCATTGTGGACGCCGTCCGGGAAGGCCGGGGCATCTACGCCAATATCCGCAAGGTGGTCGGCTTCCTGCTGGGCACCAACATCGGCGAGGTCATCACGGTATTTGCCGCCATGCTGCTGTGGCATAAGACGCCGCTGCTGTCGATGCAGCTGCTGTGGATCAACCTCGTGACCGACTCCCTGCCCGCCATTGCGCTGGGGATGGAAGCGGTGGAATCCGATGTCATGAACCGCAAACCAAAGCCCAAAGACGAGGGGATCTTCGCCCACGGCCTGGGGCTGCGGGTGGTACTGCAGGGCCTGATGTTCGCCATCCTCACCCTGATCGGGTTTGTGGTGGGCGAAAATGTCACCGGCACCCTGGCCGGCGGCCAGACCATGGCGTTCATGGTGCTGTCCCTGTCCCAGATCGTCCAGGCGTACAACATGCGCTCGGATCATTCCCTGTTCAAAATCGGGCCTTTCTCCAACCACAAGCTCAACTGGGCGGCGCTGGCTTCCCTGGTGCTGGTGTGCCTGGTGCTGTTCACCCCGGTGGGCATCGCCTTCGGCCTCGTCACGCTGCCCTGGGAACTGTATCTGCTGGGTCTGGGCCTCATCCTGGTCCCGGTGCTGGTCATGGAATTCTCCAAGGCCTGCGGTCTGATTAAGCATCAGCATTAAAACACCATACCGATAAAAAGGCGATCGACGGGACCTCTTCCCTGCCGATCGCCTTTACGGTTATGCCCGGACCGGGGCGGGATGCTTATGCCGCTCGATATGAACGTGGAAAGACTGGCCGATCCGATTTGCCGCCTTCTCCCCGAAAAAGCAGAATAACCTGCCCGGGAGGCGTCAGCAGCTCTGGCGCCTCCTCTGTGTATCCTGTCCGTGCCGTCTCCGCGCAAGGCAAACTGGTGCCCCCGCAGACGGGCCGCGGCTATCCGGCGCATTCCCTACGGCATGCTTTCCCCCGTTCAAAAGCCCCCGGCCAGGGGCCGCTGCCGTGCGGCATACCCGGCCGGGGGCCATTTCATGCGGACTTTATTGCATCGCGTTTTCAAACCGCTCAATATTGCGCGTCTGCCCCACCAGACAGATCACGTCCCCTTCCCGGAACCGGTAGTCGGAAGGGAAATCCACATCGGTGTGATGGTCATGCTCGATGGCGATGATGTTCAGATTGTATTTGCGGCGGGTGTCCGCTTCGCGCACCGAGACGCCGATGAGCCGCTCGGCCGCCTGAATCCGCCGGACCTCCACGTCCCCTTCCAGCGTAACCGAGTCAAGGAAGCTGTTGTAAAGCAGCCCCTTGCCCAGACGGACGGCCATATCCCGTTCGGGATAGACGACCTGCGCGCCCAGCTGCTTAAGCACCTCGCCGTGGATAAGGCTGTTCGCCTTGGCGATCACGTGGGGGACGTTCAGCTTCAGCACGGTCATCGTCGCGAGAATGCTGACATCCACCTGCTCGCCGATGCAGATAACCACCGTGTCGCAGTTCTGTATGCCGGCCTCCTCCAGCGATCCCTGATCCAATGCTTCCACCACCATGGCCAGATCGGTAAAGCGGCGCGCTTCCTTGACCTTAGCCTCATCCTTGTCAATCGCGATGACTTCCTTCTCCGATTTCGCCAGGCATTCCACCAGCGCCGAGCCGAACCGGCCCAGGCCAATGACGCCATAGGTGGCGGATCCTTTCCTTCTCATGCCATTTCCTCCTGTAAACTATCCGATCGTTATCGATTCTTCTGTATAATGGGCGCTGGGTGCGGGCCGCTCAATCCAGATGGAGAGAAGCGTAAACATGCCCACCCGGCCGGCAAACATGGTAAAGATCAAAATGAGCTTGCTGCCGTCGGCAAGATACGGCGTGATACCCGTAGAAAGCCCCACGGTGCCAAATGCCGAAACCTCTTCAAAAAACAGCTGGACAAAGCTGCAGTCCGGTTCCAGTATACACAGCAGAAAGGTCCCCACGCACACGAGCAGCATGGACAACAGCGCAATGACCGAGGCCTTGGACTGCGTTTCCGCGGAGATGCTGCGGCGGAAGGCGCCAACATGCTTTTTGGTGAACAGACTGCGCACCTGCTGCATCAGGACGAAAAAGGTGCTTGTTTTGATACCGCCGCCGGTGGACCCGGGCGAGGCGCCGATGAACATCAGGATGGTCAACGTGAAAAGGCCGGCGTTGGTAAATTCCCCGATGGGATAGGTGGAGAAGCCCGCCGTCCTCGCCGAAACGCTCTGGAAAAAGGCACCCAGCCACGTCACGTCCTCCGTCGCCTTGAGCAACAGCGTCCCCGCCACGATGAGGATTATCGTCGTCGTGATAACCACCTTGGAATGCAGCGTCAGCTTTTTGAAGGATCGCTTTTTCATCACGTCCAGGATCACCAGGAAACCCAGGCCGCCAAAGATGATGAGCCCGCACGTGGTCAGGTTCAGCAGCACGTTGGACTGGTACGGGACCAGGTTACGCAGGCCGCCGAGAATGTCAAACCCGGAATTGTTGAACGCGGCGATGGAGTGGAAGGCGCTGATCCCCAGCGCCCGCAGGGGCTCATAGTCCTGAACAAACACAATAAAGCTCAGCGCCATGCCCACCAGCTCGAAGCACAGGGTCATCATCAGGACCGCTTTAACCAGGCGCACCATGCCCTGAAAGCCGTCGACATTGAGCGCCTCCTTGACCAGCACGCGCCCCCTGAACCCGACCCGCTTTCCCGCGGCGAGGATCAGCCCCACGCCGATGGAGGTCACGCCCAGGCCGCCAATCTGGATGAGCGCCGCGACAATCGCCTGGCCAACCGCCGTGAAGTGATCGGCCACGTCAATGGCGATAAGTCCCGTAACACACACTGCGCTCGTCGAGGTGAACAGCGCGTCTATAAAACGCACCTGCGCATCATCCCGCACCGAAACCGGCAGCAGGAGCAGCCCCGTCCCCAGCAGAATCACCAGGGCAAAGCCCAGCACAATCAACCGGCCGGGCGGCTGTTTCTTGATCGAAAAAATAAAATGTTTCACGTCTCTCTTACCGGCGCTGCCGCCGGCAGCTGTTTCATCCTTTCCACTGTGATCGTGTTGCACCGCCGTCAAAGGACGGCCCGACTATATAAAAACAGGACCGGTCTTCCCACTGGAAGGCCTGTCCTGATTTTCCCATGATCCATCCCCTGCGGCCGTCGGGCCGCGGGATCTCACTGCGAATAAATAGAGACCTATTGTTCCCTATGACAGACTCCACCGCTTATTCCAGCATGGAACAGTATACGCGGTATACCGGCATAAGTCAAGAGGGAACTGTCACCTTTTCACGCCTTTCGTTCAGGCCGCTTTCCGTCCCGTTTTTTCTCTGCTTCGAGCTGCGCTTTATACTTTTTCCCGACGCCGAGGGGCTGCTGCAAGGTGGCCCCCCTTGTGATGGTATCCATGCCGTAGCGGCTGCGCAGGCTGTCCAGCGTTTGATCCAACCGCCGGGCCCGCTCCTTCTCCTCGTCCCCGCTGAACAAGGTCATCTGCACCGCGTTTTCGCGGACGATCTGCATCAGCGAAATGCCGATGAGCCGCAGGGGGACGCGGCTTTTCCACAGCTCGGCCAGCAATTCCTTGGATACGGCGTAGACCTCCCCCGTCACGTCGGTCGCCTCCTCCAGCTTGCGCTGATGCGAACGGTTCTGAAAATCCCGGGTGCGGATCGACACCGCAATGCAGTAAGTCCAGGCATGGTCCGCCCGCATGCGGGCGGTCACGCTGTCGGCCAGCTCCAGCAGAATCCGGTTGGCCTCTTCCAGCGTGGTCACATCCTCCGCCAAGGTGGTGGACACGCTGTACCCCTTCGCTTCCTCCGGCTGAGCGAGAACCGGCGACGGATCGCGGCCGTTGGCGTATTCGTGCAGCTGCTGCCCGAGCTTGCGGCCCAGCAGCGCCTGCACCCGCCGTTCGTCCGCGGCCGCCAGCTCCCCAATGGTGCGCAGGCCGGCCCGTTCCAGCTTCTGCGCTGTGGCATGGCCCACCAGGAACAGCGCCCCCACCGGCATCGGCCATAGCTTCGCCGGAATCTCCTCCGGGTAAAGGGTATGCACCTTGTCCGGCTTTTCAAAATCGCTGGCCATCTTGGCCAGCAGCTTGTTGCGGCTGATCCCCACGTTGACGGTGAAGCCCAGCTCCTCCCGAATGGTATCCCGGATGGTATGGGCAATCTGCACCGGGTCCGGATACAGCCGCCCCGTTCCGCTCATATCCAGAAAGCATTCGTCGATGCTGAATTTCTCCACCACCGGCGCATACCGCCGGCAGATGTCCATAAAGGCCCGGGAGCACGCCTCGTACAGCCGGAAATCCGGCCTGGCCAGCACCAGTCCGGGGCATTTGCGCAGCGCCATGGCCACCGGCTCGCCCGTGCGGACGCCGTACCGCTTGGCGGGGATAGACTTGGCCAAGATCACGCCGGTGCGTTTCGCCGGGTCGCCGCCGATGGCGGCCGGGATCCGGCGCAGGTCCTCCCCGCCCTGTTTGACGCGCCGCGCCGCCTCCCAGGAAAGGTAGGCGCTGTTGACGTCGATGTGAAAGATAAGCCGTTCCATGCCGTTTTCCTCCGTGAAGGGCCTATGTCCGCAGCCTGTTCAATGCGCTCCCGCTTTACGTAAAGCGGATTGGGCCATGCCGGCGCATCGGGCGGTCAAGCCGTGTGGTTTTCCTCGCGGAAAACGCCTTCCAACCTGCCGGCGGGAAGAAGCGGGGCGAGTCCCCGTCCGCCGAACCCGAAAACGCCGCCCACCGGCAAGCAGACTGCCCCTTTTTCACCGATAGACATATTGCAATATGCCAATATATTGTATATAATGTTTTTAAAAAAGAGGGGGATTTGCTATGGAATTCCGCTGTCCGTATTGCGGGGAACCCGCCTTCCCCGCCAGAAGCAAGTGGGGGATTGTCAGCCGGTTCGGCACGGCTCCCCGCTGTCCCCATTGCAAGCACGTGGCGGTCCGCAGCGCCAATACAGCCGGAAGCAGCGGTTACCATCTTCTTTTGGCATTGCCGGCCCTGCTTT
Organism: uncultured Oscillospiraceae bacterium; assembly: GCA_902478605.1. Classification (GTDB taxonomy): domain Bacteria; phylum Bacillota; class Clostridia; order Oscillospirales; family Acutalibacteraceae; genus UMGS856. Next base: position 16,066 of record CABSLQ010000038.1, on the reverse strand, counting down.
TCATGGCCTGCATGGCTTTGGCCTATGCGCTGAAACGGTTTGAGCTGATCCCCGTTGGACTGCTGCTGCTGATCGTCTTGTATCTGCTGGCACACGGTCTGTTTAGCCATTTTGATAAAATGTATCCGCGCGAACGGAAAGCGGATCCCGTTTTTCACTTCGAATCCGAGACGACCGAAAAGCTGTGGCCCGCCGTAAGGCCGGGGGAAATATACGTGATTCAGTTCCCCCGGGAAGGGATCCGCCCCGATGCGGCGCCCAGGGTTATCGGTCTGATCCATACGATGAAAAAGACGAACGGCAGATGGCGGTTCGCGATCCGCGTCATAAGCGAAACAGACCATCCGGAAATAGAACCGGGAACCGGCATCCGGCTGGTTACGGAAGGGATGCTGGTGGTTCCCGGCACGATTCTGGACACAGCCCATCCCGGTTAAGTCCCCTTATGTCCGCAGCCGGAAGGTGCGGGGCGCATACCGGTAGACCAGCACGCACGCCACCGCCGAATATAAAACGCAGAAGGCGATGCACGCCAGGCCGAACACCAGGGTGGGCATGCGCACCTGCATCAGAAAGAAGCAGACAAAATAGGTGATCGACAGCACCAGCCGGTATGTCCCGCTTTTCATCTCGGTGCCGGCGTTATAGGGCTGCAGCAGATAATAGATGGTCAGGTAATGGATGGAGAAAAAGACGCTCATGCACACCACCGAAACAAACAGCACCGCGTAGTTCAGCGGGTTATCCGTACCGCCTGACGCAAACAGCAGCACCGCCAGCCCCGCGCCGATCACCAGTGCCGGCGGCAGGTTCACCTTGATGATTTCCCGCAGGCGGATACGGAACAACCGAAGCACCATGTCCGGCCGCTTGTAAAAGGAGTAGGTCAGCAGGCTGTGGTCGCAGTTCATGAACAGCGCCCGGGTGAAGCCGGTCCCACGGTTGATGGCGTACAGGATAAAGACAAAATAGGGCAGGAAGGTCAGCAGCAGCTCGTTGACTTCCTTCCGGATTTCGGGCGCGAGATAAAAGGCCAGCAGCGCGCCCAGCACCAGAAACAGGCAAATCGCCGTTATCCGGACAGAGGAGCGCCAGAGAATTTTCCGGTGCCGCTTGACGAACAGCTCGTTGAGGTATTCAAAGCCTTTGCGCCGGCTGGTGATGCCGGTATCGGTGCTGATGATCTTTTGGCTCTGCGCCTGCGACACCTGCGCGGCGGCATCCATCTGGTTGTTCAGCTGGGCGAGCAGCTGCTGGTTGATTTCGCGGTATCCGCGGAAGGTCAGGATCTTCCAAAGGCCTACGGCGCCGGCCGGAATACAGACGGCAAACAGCGACGCCGACGCCGCCACGGGCAGCGTCCACCCCACTGCCGGCAGGCCGTAGGCGGCTGCCAGCAGCAGCCCCACCAAAATCCAAAGGTGCTTGCGCAGCTTGTTTTCATTGTACACGAATCCATGCTTCTCATAATCCCACAAGGAAGAGGCCGCCACCGCCATTTTCATCCCCGCGATGGAAAACGGGATCAGCAGACACAGCCACAAGGGAACCCCCTTATCCATGCCGAACAGGACAGAAAAGGGCAGGAACCCCACCACTACCTTTGCGATCGCATAGATATAGTTGACCAGCGTATACGCCCGCGCATCCATGCGCATGAGGATCATGGCATAGTATTTGTCTCGTGTGGGGTTGAACAGGCTGGTATTCATCCAGGCGCCGATCGCCGTCAGAAACAGCAGGATATGCAGATGCACTCGGTCGGCCGGCGCCGTTTCATACAGGATGCCGATGCCGGCCACCATGGTGATGAAATACAGGAATTTTCCCAGAAAAACCGACACGATCTCCCACAGCACCGACAGCACGTTGGCAAAGATTTTGAGCCCCCGCACCCGGTACAGCGTTTCAGGCAGGATCCGCCTGAGCAACGGGATCTGCTTGAGGGAATACAGAATGCCGTTGACACGGTAGGTGTTGCGCAGGGCAAAGGACAGACGCAGTGTATTAGCCATGTTCTTCCTCCATCAAGGCCGCCATAATCTTATCCTTAAACTCCCGGCTGTCCAGGTTGGATTTGTCCACCCGTTCCAGTACGCCGTGGTTAAGCAGCACGATCTCATCGCACAGATCCAGCGCCAAATCCAGGATATGGGTGGAAAAGATGGTGATGCGGTCCTGCTTGAGGGAACGGAGCAGCTGCTTCATCTCCTCGGCCACCACCACGTCGAGAGACGTGAGCGGTTCGTCGAGCAGCAGCAGCTTCGGCTGGGCGACGATGTTGATGAGCATCTGCATTTTGTTCTTCATGCCGTGGGAATAGTCCTTGAGCAGCTTGTCCCGGTCCTCCGGTTCGATGCGCATATCGTCGAAATAGGCATCGATGGGCCGGGGGTTGTGGATACGGCCCTCGTTTATCTCGAGGAAGAATTTTAAGAATTCCCGCCCCGTGAGAAACTCCGGCACGGTGGGGGTGGACAGCACATAGCCGATGTCCTCCGCCGCCATCTCCCGCCGGTCCCCGTTCTCCTCCAGCCAGAAGCGGCCGCCGTCCGCGCGGATATCCCGATTCAGGCAGTTGAACAGAGTGGTTTTGCCGGCGCCGTTACGCCCCAGCAGGCCGTAAATCTTGCCGCCTTCAAAGGTGAAGTCGATATCCCGCAGCACCTCCTTTTTCTCAAAATGCTTGGACAAATGCTCGATAATAAAGTACATAGTCGGTTTCCTCCGGTCACAGTTTGCGTTGATAATAGGCCATCAGGACAAGGTCCAGAACCGTTTTGAGCAAGAACACGCCCACCAAGGCAAGGGTCACCCACAGCGGCGCATCCAAAAAGATCGCGAGCCAGGCGCCGGCCATCAGCAGCCAGTGCAGAATTTCGCCGGAAAGGGATTGCGCTTTACAGCGGATCAGCTGATTGCGTTCGTCCTTTGCCTCGATGGCGTTCTGTCGCATGAAGGTTGGATCCTTTTCTTCCCACCGGCTAAAGCACCATTTGGACAGGCCAAAGCCGAACAAACCCGCCCCCACGCCGATCACTGCGCCGGTTTGGGCATCGTTCCACAGTGTATGGAGCGCCAGCTTGGCGATGACCGCCAGCAAAAGCCCGCCAATCGCCAGGGCCAGATACCACTTGGTTTTGGTGCGCGCCTTCATGCCGTCCCCTCCTCGTAGATAAAGATGTCTTCAATGCGCATATCAAAATAGCGGGCGATTTTAAATGCCAGAAGTATAGACGGGTTGTACCGCCCGTTTTCCAGCGACCCGATGGTCTGCCGGGAAACCTCCAGGGCGCTGGCCAGCTCCTCCTGCTTGATGCCGCGGCTTTTCCGGATCTCTTCCAGGCGGTTTTTCATCGGCTCCCCCCTTTTATCCAAAAGGAAAGTTTGCTTTCCGTATCCCATTATACACACCGGCGAAGAAATGTCAAGCAAGCTTTCCATATCGGTGTGCTGCCACCGGTGCTGTGCCGACACCCGTCCCAGTAGGGCACGGTTCCCCTTCTGGCGAAAACCGGCGTTATGCCAATGAACGGTCAAGCCCCCCGCAATGTAGGTGGTTGAGAGCGCTCTAAAGAGGCAGCGGAAGACCAGGTCTAAAGGGCGCCGAAAAAAAGGAGGAACGCCGCATCCTGTTTGTGCTGCGGCGTTCCTCTGCTTTTTATCAAGGGATCCATGCGCGTCCACACGGGGGATTTTGCCGGCCTTTTTCTTTTACTTTCTCAAGGTGGGATACTGCCCGTTCGTCAGCTCCCAGACATTTTCAAAATCAAAACCGGCAAAAGTTTCCTGCTTAGCCATGTCCTCGGCAGAGGTAATGACATTATACGGGGCAGGCTCTCCGTCTGCCGTCGAACAAACGTCGATGCCGGCGAGACGTATCGTCGCGCTGTACCATCCCTTTACGGCATCCGCCAAGTGCTTCTCAGAATAAAATACCCACCGATAATCAATCAATTCATGGTGATTAACCATATCATTGCAGTTGGAAAGCGCCACGATGCCGCCGCAGGTAGTTAAGCCAAGCTGCGTGTAATACGCATCGATATCGCCTAAAAGGGTAATGTGTCCGACGTTCACAACACGATAAGCCTGTATGCTCTCGCAATCGGTTCCCATCGTGATACCAGCGATAAAGGGGGCGGTTTGCGGGTCACCATTCCGTACCTCCGCGGTGATATCCCCCTCGTTCAAGCAGTCGAGGATCGTGACATTTGAAGCGCTTCCGTCATTCAACATACCAAAGCCGAGAATGCCGCCGACACCCACGTTCCAATAATTCCAGTTACCGATTTTCACCTCTGTGGCATCGATATCGACCCGGTTTGTGCAGCCCGAAATCGTGGTGCTGCCGCCAGCGGAGCCACAGATTCCGCCGACGCCGCCCGTATACTGCGCCGTGCCACCGGGATCGATGGTGGAGAGGACCTGTATGGAGCCTTCTGTGGTCAAATTCCGGATGGCCGCATCCTTTACCGCGCCAAACAGACCGCTTTCCGTCCGGACCCATTCCCGGTTCATCGATATGCCGGAGACTGTATGGCCGTTTCCGTCAAAGGTGCCCTGGAACAGCGTATCCGCGGATCCAATCGGGGTCCATTCCTTGCCGCCCAAGTCAATATCGCGGCTTAAGCGAATGGTCTTACCCGCAAAGCTTGTCCCTTCGCCGACGAGCTGAGAGAGGCCGGCCAGGGCCTCCGATGTGGCGAGCGTGAACGCGTCCGCCTCTTCGCTGTACCATGCGGTATCAACGGTTTCGCCGTCCCACGGAATGACGGGTGCCTCCTCGTCGTACTTGTCGTTGCCGAAGCCGTCCTTCTCGTAGGTGAACTGGGTAGCCTTGAGGTTAAGGTCAAAGCGGACAGAAGCCCCCTGATACTCGTTGCCGGCTTTCTCCTGCATCTTGATGACCAGAGTGAAGGTATCGGCAGCGTCGTAGGTGACACCGTCAACCTCGCCGCTCTGGCCTTTCGGTGCCAAAATGCCGTCGCCCTTGAGTGTACTTTCTTCGTTATTCACGAGATCGGCGATGGTGCCCAGATAGGTATCCTGGATCAAATGAGCCACAAAGACCCCTCGTTTCGGATATCGGCAGCTGCCTTTTGAGAGCGGCCGGGTTCCCACAGCGTGGTTCCGTCGGTCGAGAACAACGTTTCGGTATCGTCGTCGGTGTCATCGTTGAACACAATGTCCAGGGTACCCGCCTGTATTTTGTTGCCCGAATTGGTGACGCTGTCGGTGAACCACGCGAAGGTGGTGCCCGCGAGCAGCGCCACGCTGGCCAGCAGGGACACGCCGCTTATCAGCAGGGCCTGTCTGGTCTTGCCTGTTTTCATAGTTGTTCTTCCTCCTTTTGCTTCTTCCTATGTAATCACGTTCCCGTGTTTACAGCCATACCGCTTGCAGACGGTCAAGCAGGCCATATTGTATTCCATCGCAACAAAAACTGTATTATTATATAGAGAATCATCCTATGGTTTATTGAAACCGGAAGGAGGATCTATACACATAAAAACGAAGACTTAAATATAAACAGATTACCCTTTTATCACAAAAACTTCTATCTAATTAGAACGTTTTCGTGCAGTAAAAACAAGTCTGTCTTTCTACAGATCGATTTTTAATTATTAAATAATTTTTATTTCATTTCCAGAGAGACCGAAGATAAAGACCTGCCGGAAGAAAATCGGCTGGATCCAATGCTTTGGCAGAAAAGGCGGGCTTAAAGCCCGCCTCAACCTATACAGATGCTAGTAACCGCCTCGACAATGCCAAAAGGCCCGGCCATTCGGCCGGACCTTTTTTGACAGACTGCGCGCCCGCCGTTCCGTACGGCGGTTTTGAAAATCTATGCCTTGGTATTTGCAGGATTCGCTCCCGAAGCTGTCAAACAACAGACATTTATCTGGTTCTTCACCATGCGGAAGTTTTTCAGCTGCCGAACCCAAAGGACCGGTGTTTCCTTGGCCGCGACCATCACCAGCCCGACGAAAAGCAGCAGGATAACCCGAGCCCTGCGCCGGCCCCGTTTGGCTTGTCTCCCCATCCGCCGAGGCCTCAGCCCGCGTCCGTCTGGGCGACGGTCGTAGTCGGTTCGCCGGCCGTCTCATCAGCGGCCGCACCGGGGGCGGTTTCACCGCCGGCCGCTTCCTCTTCCGCCGGGACCGTCGTGGTGGGCACGGTGGTGCCGGTGTCGACCGGCGCGGTGCTGTCGCCGGCGCCGGTGGAAGCCGTCGTCTCGGTGCTCGTCTCCCCGGTCGTGTTCGCCGTGTCGGCGGTCGTATCCGAGCCGGACGCGGCGGTGGTACTCTCCCCGTCCGTCCCGCTTACGGCGGTGGTCGCCGCCGTTGTGGTGGTCGCCGCGGCCGTGGTGGTAGTGGTATTGGCCGGCGCGCGGTTCGCCGCGGTGGTCGTCGCGGCCGTAGTCAGGGTGGACATGCTGTTCGCCAGGAAGGAGGCGCGGAATTCGAGATGCAGCGTCCCAGCGGCCAGCCCTCTCAGATCGACTTCATAATACACCTCGCTGTCGCCATCCGGCGACCCGACGGGCACAAGCTCCAGTTTATCCTCGCCCTGCGGCACTTCGTGCAGGAGAACCTGATCCCCCGCCGAAAGGGTCAGCTGATACTGGAATTTCAGGGTGCTGGACGAGGCGCTGGCCACGCGCAGATAGGCGGGTTCGGGCGCATTGGTCAGCAGAATATCCACCGATCCGTCCACGAGCGATCCGTTGTACTGCCACAGGACATTGTCCGCTTCCATGCCGGCCGCCTTATTGCGCACCAGTGCCACATCGGCGGCAAAATTGCCCACCCGGATGGTGTTGCCGCCGTTGATAAGGCTCGCCTGGAACCAGGCGGCGGCCGAAAAGGCGTAGCAGAGCACCGCCACCGCCAGCACCGGGATAATCAGCAGCATGCGGCGGGTCAGCCGCGCACTCGCCGGTACGTCCTGCTTGGATTTGAATGTAAACATCACTGCTCACCTCCGGAAAGCTTATCCTGCGCGGCAGGCGCAGGAATTGTCTGTACAGGGGATTGGCTCGGAGCGGGTTCCGCTGCGGGGCCGGCCGCGGCCACACCCGAAGCGCCCGGTACGGGCGGTTCCGGGGCAGGGGCCGCACCGGAAACGGACGAGGCCGCGGATTCGCCCGGTTGGCCGGGCGCTGTGCCGCTCAGCTGCGCCTTGAGCTGTTCAAGCTCGGCCAGCATCTGCTGGGTCTTGAGGCGTTCGGCCTCCACCTCCGCCTTCTGGGCGTCGAGGTCGGCCTGCTGTTCCGCCTTATACTGCCGTACCAGCTTGAAGAACCGGAACGCCTGCAGCCCGATGAGCAGCAGGAAAGGTATCAGGATAACGGTCACATACCCGGCCGGTGTGCGCAGGAACTCGAAGAAATAGCCCATCTTGGGCAGGCGGAATACGTATTTCCCCTGCACCTGGCTGAAGGGAACGGGATAGGCGTCGTCCACCCCGGTGGTGGTGCCATAGGTGATGAAAGCGGGTTCTCCCTCATAGGTGGTAATTTCCCGGATCTTATGAGTGACCACTGCGCCGTAGTTGGCCGGGTCAATCGACTTGAATGTGACGATGTCCCCCACCTCCAGGGTGGCGGGATCCACCTTTTTGCTGATTTCCAGATCGCCCACCTGGAAGGTATCCTGCATCGAATCGGATAGCACGATGTTCGGCTTGAAGCCCAGGAAATCCGCGTCCTTGCCCACCGTATTGACCGAGATGACGGTGAAAATCATCACGCATACCGCGAAAATCAGTATCAGGGTCGTCACCACACGCCCGATAATCGTCCACGCTTTCTTCATCCGTATATCCTCCAGGTTTGTGTTCTACTTTCTCCCCCACGGGAATCCGGAAGCACGAAGCGCTCCGCTCATGCCCCCGGATTCCCGCCCGCCCCGTACAGGGGCGGGACGGGATTCCTATACCAGTATACCCGCCGCGGCCGCGCCCGTCAACCCAAAGAAGGAAAACACGCGGCAAAAGGTTCTGCCGGGACGGACACGGCGGTTTATTTGGTCCATTCGTCCTTCCGGATCGCTTCATTCAGGCCGCCGCAACTATAGGTGCCCGCTTCGCGGCCGTTCCATTCCACACCGTCGTCGATTCGGATAAACGTGAGGTTGCCGGCGACAGGATCCCCGTGAAGCGTTCCGGCAACAATCTCGAGATTGGCCCAAGTCGTGTAAGGCCCGCAGATGCCCACGTCGCCGATACCGGTGTAATCGTCACCGCTATCGTCGTCGATGGTCAGCCTGGTCCAAACGTCCGGACCGCCGCCGGCATTGGCGCCGATTAAGCGGCCGGCGCAGGCATTGGCGTCCAGATCCAGGGTGAAGGTCTGCCCCGTGAAGCCCAGGGTAAAGGCCGGGCTGGTGATGGCCGCGCGGCCGCCCGCGCAATGGACGACCTCGGCCGCCCCGCCGGTGGAACCGACCACGCCGCCCGCATATCGGCCGTGCACGGCCGCCGTATTGCGGCAGCTTTCAACCGTGCCGCCCTGCATGGAACCCAGGATGCCGCCGGCGTCCGCCGTATTCCCGCCGTTCACGTTCCCGCCGTTGACGCAGTCGGTGACCGTCCAGGCGTCCGTCGCAATGCCGACGATGCCGCCGGCGTTGGTGCCGGCCGTCACGGCGCCGGTATTTTCGCAGCTGGAAACCGTGCTGTTGCCTGCGCTGCCGTATCCGACAATGCCGCCGGCAAATCGGGAGGCTTCGCCGCCAACCGCGCCGGTGTTGGTGCAGCCGGTGATCGCCGTGCCGGTATTGACATAGCCGGCAATGCCGCCAAGGCCGTCGTTGCCGCCGGTCACCGCCCCGTTGTTGACACAGTCGGCGATGGTCACGCCGCCCGCATTGGCGAGACAGACAATGCCGCCGGCTTTCGTGGAGCCGGTCACCGTCACGTTGCTGACGCAACCGCGGATGGTGGTGCCCTCATTGGCGCGGGCCACGATGCCGGCCGCGTTTTGGGCATCCACCGTGCCGTATACCGTCACGTTTTGAACCACCGCATTCTGGGTGGCGCCAAAAAGGGCGGCATAGCCGTCGAAGGTATCCGCGTCGTTGTTGTTTTCCGCGGAAATCTTCAGGCCACTGACCGTTTTTCCGTTGCCGTCAAAGGTTCCCTGGAAAAACTTGCCCGCCCCCTTCTGACCGATGGGGGTCCATTCCTGGTTGCCGAGGTACAGGTTTTCGGTCAGCGTAATGGTCACATTCTCAAAGGTTGTGCCCTCGTTTACCAGCTGAGCCAAACCGGCCAGCTGGGCAGGTGCCGACAGCGTATAGGCCGTATCCTGCGCATCATACCAGGTCGTATCCGCGCTTGTTCCATCCCAAACGGGATAGTCCGCCTCGGCGTCGTAATCGGGGTTATCAAAGCCGTCGGTTTCCTTGGGCGCCTGTTTGGCAAGGATCGTCACGTCGGCCGCGAAGCTCTTACCCTGGAAGGCGTTGCCCGCTTCCTCGTCCATGCCGTACACCAGAATAAACCGGAGATTTTCGCCGCTTTCCAGCGGGAATTCCAGCGCTTCCATCTCCTCGAGGGTGCTCATCGGGCGTTTGGTGAAGGTGCCCTGGGCGGCGCCGTCCGTCACCCGGATGAAATCGTACCACAGCGCGCCGGCCAGCTCGCTTTCGATCACGCTGAAATCCAGCTTCACCTTGGCCGCCAGGGTGCCGTTATTGGTCACGGTCAGCAGCTTGGCGCTGGACTGCCCCGGCTCCCAGTTTTCTTCGCTGATGATGGCGCCGGGAACCTTTTCGATGTCCCGCGGTTCGCCGAAGCCGAAGGGCTTGCCGCCGTTGACCGTCTCGCCGGTGGTCGCGTTTTTGATGATGAAGGCCGTGACGTCGGGAGCCACCTCGGCCACGGTGGCTGTGATGTCGAGGGTGCCCGCTTGAATTTTGTTGCCGGTATTGGTTACGCTGTCGGTGAACCACGCAAAGGTGGTGCCCGCCAGCAGCGCCACACTCGCCAGCAGGGCTACGCCGCTCGCGATCAGGGACTTCTTTGTGCTTTTCACAATGGTTGTCCTCCTGTCAAATTGTCGGCATGGTTCCGGGGTAATACATCCCGGTCCACGCCGCCAAAACCGGAGCGTATCTGCAGGTTGTCGCGTCCCCCCATACAGGCCTTTGCCTGCAGGGATTTACAATGTCCCCTCCCTGGTGGAAAATATAACCGTTTGCGCCGCCGTCATGGGACTTCATCCCTTTTCATCTGTGGAGGAGAGCACCCGTCTTTCGGCACAAAGGATTTTCCAACGCTTCGGGAATCCAAAAGCACACGCGGTGGGCCTGCGCCCTTGGATCCCCGCCCCGCGCCCCCGGTAAGGGGTGCGGGGCGCCCGCTGCCCCATGCAGCGGGCGGGGACCGTTGTATGCCGCCGGCACAATGCCGCGTCCGCCGCTATCCTGGTCACGGTGTGCCCGTGCCGGATACGCGGCCGGATGGCCGGCGGCTTGCGGGTGTTTTCACCCGGGTATCCGTTTGCTCAGTTTCTGGTCACGGTGAAAACGCCGTCTGCTTCGTTCACGGTGCTGCCCTCGGCGACATAAGCGGAAATATCGGTGTCGAAGGTTCCCGCGTAAATCACATAGGTCGCTTCCGGCCCTGACCCGTTAATATACTCGATTAGCCCGACGGGGCCCGTGTAAACGCCACCGTCTATGGTAATCGTACCTTCGGGTTTGGGGGAATCGGGCGCCATGGAATTGTCGCTCGACACGACGGCAAAGCCGTCGGTGGTGGAGCCGTTGTTATTCTGCACATAGGACACCTCGCCGGTAGCGGTTACTGTGCAGTTATTCAACGTAAGATCGGTGTATTTCACCTCGATGCCGGTCGAGCCCGTGATGGTGCAATCCGTAAAGGTCGCGGTCTGCAGGCCGGTCTGCAGGGAGGCGGAAATGTACACGCCCACCCCATCGGGGGCGTTGATGGTCGTATCCGCAACGTCGAGGACCAGATCCCGATAGGATCCATTATGGTAAATCCCTATACCCGCTCCGGGGAGATTGATTGTACAATTGTCGACGCTGATATGATTGTCATTATTGAAGGAGCAAAGCGCATAGCCGTTTTCGCCCATTTCCAGCGTGCTGTCTTGGATGGTCACATCGTCGAACGCCGCAATAGCCACATCCTTCGCCTCCAGCGTGGCGTTCTCCACGGTGAGCGGCGCATGAGCGTAAATGCCCCGCTGGGCGTTGGGGGCCGCAAGGGTGCCGCCCCGGATGGTCATTTCCGCAAACGATTCCAGCGCATAGCCGGGCGTGCTCGTCATAGTCATGGTCTGCCCATTCAAATCCAGCGTGAACGCCTCGCAGTCGGCAATCACCATCTGTTTGTCGGTCGTTACCGGCTTGGTCAAGGTGACCGTTCTGGTATCCGCATCGTATTGTGCGCCGATCTCCTCGGCCAGATCGGCTGCGTCGGCGACATTGGCGTCGAGCAGCGTCGCTCCCATGTCATAATTGGGGTTGTCAAAGCCATCCGTCTCATAGGCGTACTGGCCGGCGTTGAGCACAATGTCCAGCGTGCTGCCAATGGACTTATTCTGATAGTCGTTATCTGCGCCCTCCTGCATATGGAGCACAATCGCCGCATAAGCCTCCGAACAGCCGCCGTCCGGCACAGCGTTCGCCGCGTACAGCACGCCTCGCGCCGCACCATCCGGGTCGGCAATCAGCTCATTGAGTGTACCAACCCGCGTATAGCCGCTTCCCGCCGCGGTTACCGCGCTGAAGTTCGCCGGGAGCTCGGTGATCGCTGCGCCCTCGCTTACCCGGGCATATACATCGATCACATCGCCCAGAATGCCCACTTCGCCGTTCGCAATCAGCTGCAGATTCCATTTCAGCGCCAGGCTGCCCGCATTGGCCACCTTGAGCACAACCGCCTCGCTGTAGCCCGGCTCCCACCTGTCGTAGTCGAATATCGGCGCCCGGACATCGGCGATGCTGACGTAGGTTCCGTCCGCCGGGGTGATGCCTCCCTCTTCCAGCGCCTCTTTCTGGCCGTCGTTGAGGGTATCCGCCAGCTGCAGCAGATCGATGTTCAGGGTGCCCGCTTCAATCTTATTGCCGGTGTTCACGACGCTGTCGGTGAACCACGCGAAGGTGGCGCCTGCCAGCAGCGCCACGCTCGCCAGCAGCGCCACGCCGCTGGCAATCAGGGATTTCTTGGTATTCTGCATCGTGCAGACCTCCTTATTGCTTATCGGCGTTGATTTACGACGATACGCCCCGGCCAACGCCGACCAGGTCGGAACGTATCGATATGTAACAAGGCCCATCAACAGGGTCGGTTACGCTGGAACAACCGTGTACCAGGTGTCCTCTCCCGCCGTTTCCGCCACCACTTTATAGCCTTCTGCCACGTAGTTGTATCGCGGATTCTCCGATTGATTGTCGGAGGGATCGAAATTCTTGAATGTACCGCCGTACACGACGATTCTGGCGCCGCTATTGTCGTAGAGGTTCAGCCGGCAGGTGGAACCGCCCCCGCCGCCCTTCACTTCCAAGGTGCCGCCGCCGATTTCTGTCACACCGCGGCGGACATGGACGCGGAAAACGACGGCAGGGGCAGGCGATGCTTACGGAAGCTGTTCAAAGGAATCGATGCAGATTTCGTTGTTGGCAAGCCTTCCGTTTGCCGGCTCGGACAAATAGCACTCCACACGGTTTTCGCTGCTGTATGTGCCGTCATACAGGACGAACAAATTGGCATGGCCGCCGTAGTAATAGTCCTCGGGCGTATAGGCGTATTTCCACCAATTGCCCTTTAGCACGGTGCCGGGTTTGTAGGGCTGCTCCTTGTCCGGTTCCCGATTCTCGCCGACGGTCACCTCATCCACATAGGTGGCCGTGGCACTCATGGTGAAGGTCACGTCGGGCATGGAGGTGTTAACGATTTTCACCGGGCAGGTGTTGAAAATCATGCCGGCCAGGCCGCCGACATTGGTCGTCCCCGTCAGCCGGGTATCGCGAACGGTGCAGTTGTCAATCGTAATCGAAATGCCGGCCGCATTGGTCCCGCCGATGAGGGCGCCCACCTTGCCGAAGCCGTACACGTCGCCGCCGATGACGTTGACATTCTCCAGCGTGACGTCGGCAAAGGCACTGCCCACGACGACGCCCACAAAGTTACCCGATACATTATAGGAAGCGTGCTGAGCATTGATGACCGGCGAGGAGAAGGTCAGATTTTTGATGGTGATGTCGTCATCACGGCCGAGGCTGCCGATGAAGCCCTTGCCGTAGCCCGCCTGCTGATTGCCTTCCCCTTCCACCTGCATGTTGTAGATGGTGTGGTTCTGCCCGTCGATGACGGTGTCCTTCAGGCTGCCGGTGTTCTCGTCGGTATCGGTGCCGTTTTTATAGGTATCAATGAAACGCCACGGCACACCCGCCAGGTCGATGTCGGTGGTGATAGCCACCGTTTTGCCCGCGTATTCCTTACTGCCGGCGTTGACGTTGGCCGCAAACTGCACCAGGTCATTCGCCGAATGGATATACAGCACACCGGCATCGGCGTCATAGTCAAAGTCGTAATCCGGATCGGCCGGGATATCCCCGTCCTCGTCCAGCTGGCCGCCGTTCCAGATGCTTGGAATATCGGCCTCCGCGTCGTAGTTGGGGTTATCGAAGCCGTCGGTTTCCTCCGGCTGCTGAGCCGCGCTGAGCACCAGGTCGAAGGTGGCGCCAACCGACGCGCCCTGATAGTCGTTGTCCGCGTCCTCCTGCATCTTGAGCACGATACCCGCGTAGGCGGCCTTGCCCGCGCTCAGGGTGCCGTAGGCCGCCCCATCCGGATCCGCCATCAACTGGGCCAGCGTGCCCGCCAGGCGATAGCCGGTCAGATCCGCCGTCGGCGCCTCGGTGATGGCTTCGTCGCTCAGCTTCACGTACACGTTGATGACGTCGGCCAGGTTGACCGCCGCATCACCCGATGCCGTGCCTTTGGTGAGGATTTCCAGCTTATACTTGAGGGCCAGGGTGCCGCCGTTCTTCACCCGCAGCACCGCCAGCTCGCTGTAGCCCGGCTCCCAGCGGTCGTAGTTGAAGACCGCGCTGTCAAAATCCGAGATGTTGACATAGCCCAGTTCCCGCTGGGTATCCGGATCCCCCGCTTCCGTCTTCTGCGCGTCGTTGAGGGTGGTCTCCAGCTGCCACAGCTCGATGTCGAGGGTGCCGGCCTGGATTTTGTTGCCGGTGTTCACCACGCTGTCGGTGAACCACGCGAAGGTGGTGCCCGCCAGCAGCGCCACGCTCGCCAATATGGCGACGCCGCTGGCCAACAGGGACTTCTTGGTGCTATGCATAGGCTTGACCTCCTTATTCATATGGGGGAGGGTTTCTCCCCCGCCTTTCCGGGAATCCAAGGGACGCGGCCGGGTGCAGCCCCGCTGAGAGCGGCAGACCGCCGCGGCTCAGGCGGAACGGCTGTCCGGCCTCATTTGTGGGCGATTTCCGGGTCGGTGACGTCGCCGACGGAAATGAAGGTGAGGTTGTCATAGGTCAGACCGGTCACCTCGGTGGTATTCAGCGTCGTGCACTGGATACCGGTGCCGACCCGGGTGATGATTGCGTCCGCGATGTCCAGCGTGCCCTGGTATTTGATGGTGGGATTGTAAAACCCGTCATCCGCTTTCCGGTTGGTGACAAAAGAGCCGCCCCGGATGACGGTGTTTCCGTTAGCATAGTCAAAATCCGCCGCCGTACTGTACCGGCCGTTCACGGTGACGTTTTCCAACCGGTTGGAAGCGCCCCCGGCATAAATACCGACCATATGGATCACCGTATCCGCCTTGACATTGATCACGGCATCCCGGATCTCCAGCGTGCTGTACATCTTCGTCTCGATGACGCCCATGCCCACACCGTTCTTATTGAAGGCGGTATAGGTGCCGCCGTTGAGCCGGATGGAAGAACCCATGCCGCCGTACACGGCGTAGCCCTTATCGGCAGGGGCTACAACCTGCAGGTTCTCTCCCGCATTGACGACGATAGACCCGCTCTTCATACCGGTCTTTTCCGCATAGAGCACGCCGTGGATGGTGCCGTTCCCCTCCACGGTCAGGGTCGTCCCCACCGGCGCCCGCAGCGTACCGCCGCCGCCGACCGTGAGCGTCTGGCCGTTCAGGTGCAGGACGATGTCCTTGGAGAAGGTCAGGCTGTCGTCCAGCGTGATCGCCTCGGTGAGCTGAATATGGCCGCCTTCGGCCGCCGCTTCCTTCAGCTCCTCCCCGTTGGATACCGGCACCAGATAGGCCGCGTCCGCGTCATAGTTGGGATCGCCGAAGCCGTCTTCCTCCTTGGGGGTCTGTTTCGCAAGGATCGCCACGTCGGCCGCGAAGCTCTTGTCCTGGAAGTCGTTGCCCGCTTCCTCGTCCATGCCGTACACCAGAATAAACCGGAGATTTTCTCCGCTTTCCAGCGGGAATTCCAGCGCCTCCATCTCCTCGAGGGTGCTCATCGGGCGTTTGGTGAAGGTGCCCTGGGCGGCGCCGTCCGTCACCCGGATGAAATCGTACCACAGCGCGCCGGCCAGCTCGCTTTCGATCACGCTGAAATCCAGCTTCACCTTGGCCGCCAGGGTGCCGTTATTGGTCACGGTCAGCAGCTTGGCGCTGGACTGCCCCGGCTCCCAGTTTTCTTCGCTGATGATGGCGCCGGGAACCTTTTCGATGTCCCGCGGTTCGCCGAAGCCGAAGGGCTTGCCGCCGTTGACCGTCTCGCCGGTGGTCGCGTTTTTGATGATGAAGGCCGTGACGTCGGGATCCACCTCGGCCACGGTGGCTGTGATGTCGAGGGTGCCCGCCTGGATCTTGTTGCCGGTGTTGGTGACGCTGTCGGTGAACCACGCAAAGGTGGTGCCCGCCAGTAAAGCCACGCTTGCCAGCAGCGCCACGCCGCTCGCGATCAGGGATTTCTTGGTGCCTGTCATGTTGTTTCCTCCTTGTTTGGACATGGATAAATGCCGGCCCTGCTTACGCAAACGCCTTATCCGGATTGTTGCGCGCCTGTACCGCGTCCGCCGTCAT
>CABSLQ010000037.1 GCA_902478605.1 uncultured Oscillospiraceae bacterium | reverse complement strand
TAATAGGCGAATCCGTCTGGGCTAAGGCTAAGATTATTTCCTTCTTCATCGTACAAGATAGGCACACCTCCATTTGACGCATCATACCCAGTAATACCTTCCACTGAAGCGATTTTTTGAATTATATCCTTAGTGATGAGTTCTTGCGTACTATAAGTCCCATCACTGTCATTTGCCCAACCACCCGTGGACAAGTTTCTTTCCACCGTAAAACTCGCTCCCGTTGTCCCACGCAGTTCCTCTGTCTGTTCTTCCTGCGCATCTGCAATAGCAAGCCCTGACAGCACCAGAGTTGAGATGGACAGAAGCAGGCAGAATATGAGCAGCGTCTTTTTCCATTTTCGGGCTGTATATAAAATCGCTCTTATTCCTAAATTCATTGTACTGACCTCCTTTACTCCATTTGCGAAAGTATCTGCTTTGGCTTAAAACGCAGAGCGGGTATACAGGATACTATTACCGCTATAATCAGCAAGATACCTCCTGCGACTGCCACCAGAGCGAAATGCTGCGGTGTGACAACCACATTCTCCGCCGCCTTTCCAAAGAGAGAGCCAATCGCTCCCGCCACCTGCCTACTGGATAAGTAAGCCAGAGGGAATGCGACAATCGCTATCAGCGCAGTCTCAAGTATATACTGTAAAATGACAGCGGGCTTTGCGATACCGACAGCAAGCAGAATACCCATTTCCCGTTTTCTGCTCCGCACAGACATTGACAAAATCAGAATAATCAGCACCATACTTACTACCGTGATAACAACGATCAGTGTAGTAATCAGCGTTCCCGTATCAGAAAGGGAACTGGAGATATTCTGGTACACCTCATCATTAGAAGTTATCTTATAATTGTTCCAGTTGATAGAGGAAATGCTCTGCACTTCTTTGATAATGCTGTCTAATTGTGCGGCGTCTGAAACATAGTAATATGCTTCTGAAATTCCTTCGCCATCTTCGCCCCAACCTTTTATCAATCCTTCTGCAGCTTCCATACTGCAAAAAACATAGTTGGAATAGTCATAATAGGACGCATCATCATACATATTAACTGCGTCGTCCTTGTCGGCTACAATATCGAAAAGACCGACAATCTCCATATCTACTGCAGGGGTATTGTTTTCAGGATAATAGATACCCGTCACAGTATCTCCGACTTTCAGACCGTTCCTATCAGCAAGCTGCTTGCTGATGATAACACCGTCCGACATATCATCTGTGATATGTTTGCCTTCCACCAATTCAAAACGCCCGGATAAAAACAGTTCGTGATACTGAGAATTGTAAGAGCCATAGCAATAATAGCTATAATTTTCTACTGTTACAAATTCCTCTCCCTTATCATTAAAGAAATTAGGCAAGGTTATCAGAGAAGCGTCGTATCCTTCTATTCCATCGACTGCGGCAATCTCTTTTATCATATCGTCTGTCATAAATTCCTGCGTACTATAACCACTCGTCCACCCGCCAGTAGATATGTCACGCTCCACTGTAAAACTCGCTCCCGTTGTCCCACGGACTTCCTCTGTCTGTTCTTCTTGCGCATCTGCGATAGCAAGCCCTGACAGTACCAAAGTTGTAATGGACAGAAGCAGGCAGAATATGAGCAGCGTCTTTTTCCATTTTTGGACTGTATATAAAATCGCTCTTATTCCTAAATTCACTGTGCTGACCTCCTTTACTCCATTTGTGAAAGTATCTGCTTCGGCTTAAACCGCAACGCAGGGATGCAAGATACCATTACCGCTATGATAAGCAAAATACCTCCTGCGACTGCCACCAGAGCGAAGTGCTGCGGTGTAACGACCACATTCTCCGCCGCCTTTCCAAAGAGAGTGCCAAGCGTTCCTGCCACCTGCCTACTGGATAAGTAAGCCAGAGGGAATGCGACAACCGCTATCAGCGCAGTCTCAAGTATATACTGCAAAATGACAGCGGGCTTTGCGATACCGACAGCAAGAAGGATACCCATTTCCCGTTTCCTGCTCCGTATGGACATTGACAAGATCAGGATAATCAGCACCATACTCACAACCGCGATAACAACGATAAGTGTAGTAATCAGTGTCCCAGTATCAGAAAGAGAACTGGAAATATTCTGATACACTTCATCATTGGCAGTAATGATAAAGTTGTTCCAGTTAATTGAGGAAATGTTCTGTACTTCTTCGATAATATTATTAAGCTCCGCAGCGTCTGAAACATAAAAATCTGCCTCTTGAATTTTGTTGCCATCCCCATAATTCACACACATTGCTTCCATTGCTGCCTTGCTACAAAAAGCATAATTGGAAAAATCCCACATAGTAGAGGCATCATACATAGTAGCTTCATCATCCTTATCTGCCACCACATCAAAAATTCCCACGATTTCCATGCCTACTTCTGGATCATCCGTATAAGGGTCATTTATTCCATTGACTTTACTGCCAACTTTCAATCCATTCTGCTCAGCTCGCTCCCTGCTAATAATAAGACCATTTGTGATGTCCTCCGTGATATGGGAACCTTCTACCAATTCAAATCTCCCTGATGCAAATAAATCGTTATATTCTGTATTTATAGAGCCATAGGTATAAAAACTGTTGGTGTATCCCGTTGTAACCACACTATCTCCCGTTTCTTTAAAATAATAAGGCATGGAAACAATCGAAGCGTCATATCCTGCAACTCCATCTATCGCAGAAATTTCATGAAGCATCTCATCTGTTATAAATTCCTGCGTGCTATAAGAACCACCGTTACCACTTGCCCAACCGCCCGTGGATAAGTTTCTTTCTACCGTAAAACTTGCTCCCGTTGTTCCACGGACTTCCTCTGTCTGCTCTTCCTGCGCATCTGCGATAGCAAGCCCTGACAGCACCAGAGTTGTGATGGACAGAAGCAGGCAGAATATGAGCAGCGTCTTTTTCCATTTTCGGACTGTATATAAAATCGCTCTTATTCCTAAATTCATTGTGCGCCTCCTAACTCATTTGCGATAAAATGTTCTTTGGTTTCATTTTCATAATCGGATATGCGGCAAGCGCAGTAGAAGCCAGACAAAGCACCAATCCAAATCCCCATACAAGCGCATAGTCCTCTGCTGAAACATCTACCACAATTTCCGATAATCCCAAGTCCTCAGTGGACGGTTGTTCCGTGCTTTCCACCTCATCGGTCAGCTCAACCGTTTCATAGGTTTCTACTGTAACCTGCGAAAGAAGTCTGCTTCCGATCTGGTCAGAAATTGCCGAGCTTGCTCCATAAGAAATAAGCAGGGCAATCACAGCCACAATCAGAACTTCCAAGAGATACTGCATCAACACAGCACCTTTTGAAATACCCATTGCCAGATAAACACCCGTTTCGTGAACACGCCCACGCAGCCGCAAAGTCAGGAACAGAGCAAGTACCAAAAAGCAGATAACAGATACGACCGCTATGGCAATAAAAACGATATTCTGTAAGCCTTCAAGCGACTCTTTTGCGTTTTGGTAGTCATTATCATAACGAGTCAGCGTACAGTTATCCCAATTTACACCTTCAATTTCCTCAACCTCCGCCATAATGCGGTCAAGTTCGTCAGGATCATTCACATAAAAATCCCCATACTGAACGCTTGTTTCTCCCTCTGTTCCATAGAGCAGATAAGACACAGTAGAGAGGTCAGTAAACACAATGTTATCGTACAAATCATAAGACGGAGCGATACCGATAGAGTCCTGCTCCTTTGTGTTCGTAAAAATTCCCGCCACGGTTGTGCTAATTGTGCGGTTTTCATCTGTGACATCTGTAAGCCGCATAGTATCGCCCACAGACAGACCGTTTCGCTCGGCAAATTTTTCGTGAATAAGTACACTGTTTTTATTTGCTGATGTAATGGCAGTACCTTCTACCAACTCAAATCCGCCATCTGTAAAATAGCTGTCATTGTCCGAGTTCGTATTTGCCACAATCCGTCCGGCGTTTTCGTATCCTTCTGGAACCTGCGCCGCATCCTCTGTGTTAATCTCCAGAAGGTTTCCGTCCGCATCAGAATAATTGGCATAAGAGTAAAAACGAAGTGTATAATTCCCACTCAATCCGTCTATGGACAAAATCTGATTTAGCGCATCTTCCGTGATACCCGTTTCTAACTGCCTTGCATTGATGGTAAAGTATCCCATCAGAGCTTTCTTAATGTTGGCGTTCGCTGTCTCTGTCGCAGACTGAATGGAAAGGCAGGTCAGCATCAGCGTTGCCATTACAAGCAAAAAGGCAAGAAGCGTTACTGTTTTTCCTTTCTTCCGCACTAAGTACAGACACGCCCGTTTCACTAAATTCATGTTTCAGCCACCTCATTTTTTCTGTGATGAATACTTGTTTGCGTATAAGCCACTTTTGCACCTCCTATTTTTACGCCAGTGTGAATGAGTATGTTCCCCGTTAGAGCTTTGCTCTGACCGGGAACATCATAAAAATACGAAAGAAAAGTGGAGTTGAGGTGGAGTTGAGGAGTATTTTAGGTGGAGCTGTCCGTACAGCGAAAAAAACCGAGGGGCTTTCGTAAAGAAAACCTCTCGGCTATGTAAAAATGATATTCAATCTTTGAATTATGTCGGATAATTTTTTACGGACTATAACCATTTAATTCTTCAATGACTCGGTAATTTATTCTATCGTCACATGAAAACGACACTTATCAGCCCCCGTCAAAACGGTTTCAATAGTTTTTACCGCAACTGTTTTGTCTGGCAACAACTGTTCCAAAATATAAAGTACACTTTGTCTGGAACATTCGCAGTGCGCTTTATCTTTTATCTGTCCTGATAGAACTTCAGGACAGACACATTTTGGATAGCCCACTTCATAAATGTGTCCCGGCTCAATTACTTTACCAAAAAAGTTTTCTGTATCTCCATATTTTCTATATTGTTCGTCCAGACTGCACCCACATTCTTTAAATTGTTTTGCTTGTATTGGTAGCACTGTATTCTTCACACAATTAACAGCTTTATTTCTATAATCCATTTTTTACCTCCAACGAAAATATATTTATTCTTATTTGATTTTGTTTTGGCAATTCGCCTTACAAGCTTAAGCCATTTATCTTGCCAACTCAGGATTTACTTTTCTGTTTTTTGAAACACACCGCATATAGTTTCTTCTTTTCCTGTAAACATCTTTCCACAAATGTTATCATATAGACTAAGTAATTTAAATCCTTGCATAGATATTTCTTTTGTAAATGTTTCGTCCGAATATATTTGATTCCATATATTAAAACATTCACAATCCTCCTCTGTAATTATTAGATAGCGTTCTAATATGTTATTGGTTTCATTATAAAATTGATTTCTTTGAATAACAACATGGGGTTTGGAAGACCAAAATCCACTTTGTTCAAATTTTACGCTTTGCGTTTCGTTAAATACATTCAAATATGGTTTATTAAACACATCCAAAATCAGAACACCGTTATTTTTTAGAGCTTTATGGATTTTAGCCAGTAAAATATTTCTGTCACAAGGTGAAAGTACGCCAAAATCACAATAGACCAGAATTGCAATATCAAATTGATTTTCATAATTTATATCCAAATAATTTTGATAATGATAGGTAATTTCCCGATTTGATTTCCGTGCATGGGCTTTAGCGTATTCTATGGAGCGTTTAGAAAAATCTATCCCAGTAACAGAAAATCCCTTATCATGTAACAGTTCTGAATATATTCCTACTCCACAACCTAAATCTAAAAGTTGATTACAGTTTGAATTCAGATATTGCTCACAAATCCAGTCAACTGATTCTTGAATTGTAGACAGTTTTCGTGATGCGCCATCGTTATTTGTATCCAAATGAGCTGCAAGCATACCTTTTGAAATATGTTCATCATCCCAAAACGCTTTTGTATTGCGTTGATAGACAGGCACTTCTTGTCGAAAGAAATTTATTATTTTATCATTCATATACAAATACTCCTTTTACAGATCCTATTTTATCCCTCTGATTGTATCATATCCAAACTTTCTATTCCACCAGAGAGCTTTAAAATATCTAAGAGCAGGATGTAAAATCTCTCACTCTATATCAGATATGTTAATCCCCAAGCCAATGCTGTTTTTTGGTCAGTCTAAGGCTAAGACTTCCTTACCGCCAGATGGCGCACAAACAGCGAGCTGCTCCGGCATTGCCGCCTCTGAGAAGATAGCAGTAAACCGCACACCATTTTCTGTATTCTCCATTTTATGAGGGATACCGTGATGGTCGAGTATCGTTTTTGTGATATACAGTCCCAAGCCGCTGCCGCCGCTGTTCCGATTACGGGATTTATCTACCCGATAAAAGGGGGTAAAGATTTGTTTTAAATCTTCCTCCGCTATGTGAACGCCTGAGTTTTCCACAGCAAACACGCCATTTTGTAATGACACGGTTATCACAGCACCTGCCGGGGAATACGCTGCCGCATTGCTGATGACATTGGAGAACACTTTCTCTATTAGCCGCCCGTCGCCCTCATAATGAAAGTCCGGCTGTATCTCCATATTCAGCTCCATTTCTTTATCCTCCATCCTGCCACTGTTCTTCCTGCAAACTTTTTGGAGTATCTGGCTGATATTCAAGTCAGAGCGTACAAGCTGAAAATCGCTTCCGCCCATCCTTGCCGCCGACAGGATCTCTTTCACGATATGTTCCATATCATTGACGGTTTTCAGACAATGGCGCAGATAAGTATCTCTGTCTTTATACTCGCCAACCTTGTAAATCATCCCTTCCAGTTCGCCCTTAATGATTGCGATAGGGGTCTTGAGTTCATGGGAGACAGAGGTAAAAAAGTCAATCCGCTGTTTTTCCTGCTCCCGTTCCTTTTCAATATCCTGCTGTAACTGCTCATTTGCTGTCTTCAGGCTGTCCAGAGCAGCACTTAACCGCCCTGACATTTCATTCAGACTGGCTGCCAAAACTCCGATTTCGTCCTGACGCTTCACATCACATTTCCAAGTCATAGTCCTCCTTTTTCTTTCTGTTCTTAAAGCCAACAAATCCTAAAACGCCTGCGCCAATCACGGAAACAGCCGCCAGACCTGCCCAGAGCGCAGGATTGAAGTCATCGCCCGTTTTCGGGGTTTCCCTCAGCTCATTGTGCATCTCCACGATTGTCGTGGCATCGGTCTTGACGGTTGCCTGCTTTTCGGCGGGCAGGATATAGCCTGCGGAAGCATCGTCGCTGACCTCGGATACGGTGTATTCGCCAATGCGCAAGCCTTCAATAAGGATTTCGCCATTGGCATCCGTTGTAAAGGTCTGGTCATAATCTTTTCCAGTTACCCGGAAAGAGAAGCCCTCCACCTTACCGTCAGAGGAAGTCTTGACGATCTTTAAAGAGCCTTTCTGGGCTGCATTGATAAAGCCGACGCCTGCCTCATTCTCCACTGTATAAATCTTCCCATCTTCCTCAATGGATACGGGATAGACATTGGTATCGAGCAGGAAGCCTTCGGGAGCTTTTGTCTCACGGACAAGGTACTTGCCATAGCGCAGGTCGCTCATCTGGTACACGCCATCGCCAAGCTCCGCCATTTCTCCTAAAAGCTCGTCGCCATCGTCCAGTTTCCCGTCCCCGTTCTTGTCAGCATAGACTTCAAAGACCGCACCCGTCAGCTTGTTGTCGGGATAGTCCTCGTCCACCTTGGTCAGTTCGATGCTGCCCGTGATGAACTCATTGACAAGCTCGACTTCCACAACTTCGTCCACGCTGCCAATGGTCACGGGGATTTCCTCATCGGAGAGTACAAAACCTGTCGGGCTTTCAATCTCACGGATAATCCAAGCCCCGTAAGGCACTTTTTCAAAAGAAAAACTACCGTCATCGGCTGATGTGGTCGTCTGGATCGCTGTTTCGGCTGTAAATTCTTCCGTACCCGTCTTAAAGATACCGATGAGCGCACCGCCTAAAGCGTTCCCGTCCTCATCGTACTTCTTACCGCTGACTGCGCCATAAATCAGGTCGTTTTCAATGGCTTCGCCCTCGTTGGCAGTGATGGACACCAGTGCGGTTTCCTGACCTGCGTACTCAAAGACAACGGGGTATTTGGTATCATCTTTCAGATAAGCGGAGTTCGTGCTGATTTCCTGCACATAGTAGCTGCCCATCGGCAGGTCGCTGATAGCTTTCCCGTGACCGTTCTCGTCGAGGGTAATGACCTCAATCAGACCGTCAGCGGGAATTGTAGTACCGTCGGCGGCTGTCAGTTCCTCCGCAGCGTACAGTCCAAAGGAAACATCAAAGATTTCCCCGTTATTGCCTACGCCATAGGCTTCGTCTACCTCAAGGCTCTTTATGAGGTCGATTTCCACCTTCTGTCTCTCATTGTAAAAGCTCGTGGAAGTTTCTGTGACCGCAACCTCCTGACCTGCGTACACAAGCTCCACGGTATGCGTTTCCCCGTTCAGCACCATGCCATACGGGGCTTTGGTTTCCCTGACTTCATATCTGCCAAGATACAGCTCCTTGCTCTTTGCTGTACCGTCCGCACCTGTGGTAATCGTGTCTACGACTTCACCTTTAGAAGCCCTGAGTGTCCCGTCCAGAGTATAGATGTCCTCGGCTGCGGTAATCTCATAGAAAGCTCCCTCAAGCCCACTGGCGGAAAAGATTGGCTGATACAGCCCTTTGTCGCCTGCTACGGTTGAGAATATCTCGCCCGTCTTTTCCACGGTAATCGTGCCTTTCTGCGCTACATTTTCCCGTACCACTTCAATGACTGTGATGCCGCTTTCCTCAGCGGAGTCCTCCTGCACCACATCAAAATAGACTGGCTCGGAGTTCAGCACATATCCATACGGAGCCTGCACCTCCACAAGAGAATATCCCTTTCCGTATTCCAGAGTCTGGGGCGTGATAAGGTCGCCGTCCGCTGTGGTATAGAAAGTGTCAATGGTCGTCACTTCGGGGTAGGTGTAGGTCATCGTTACAAGCTCGCCATTGGGGTCGTATATCTGGAAGCCTGCCCCGGCATAGGGGATGGTGTTGCCCGTTTCGGCGTCCTTTTTCACGATCTTGATATAACTCTCAAAGTTGGCGTTGTTGATCAGGTAGCGGTAGGTCTGACCGTCAGAATTGATAAACACATCAAATGGCTTCATCAGCTCACGACCTTCCCATCCAGAAGTCTGCTTCACGGTATAGATACCGTAAGGCAGGTCTTTTGTCTGGGCAAAACCGTTCTCGTCGCAGGTCAGGATGTCACGCTCGCTTTCCTTTGCGTCCCCATAGCTGCCTGCGGATTTCAAAAAGACTTCAAAAACTGCGCCTTCTTCGGGTGTCTCAATCTGGGTTTCCCCGTCATCCGTGTGCTTGATGACAGCGATATTCCCTTTGATGACCTGTTCATTCACATCGTTTTTCGTGCTGTTCCTTTCCACCGTGTAAAGCTCCGGTTCTGCGCCCACATGGTGGATCGTCTCATCGAGCAAATATCCCTCGGACGGGCTGATTTCACGGATGCTCCAGTCGTCGCCGCACACATAGTAGTCGGTGGTAAACTGCCCGTTCTCATCCGTGTTGTAAATGTCAATCAGTTCCTCGCCTTTATAGATACCGTAAACTGCGCCCGCAAGGGAAGCGTCGCCCTGCGGCGTTCCCATTTCCGCATCGGTCTTTGTCACGGTCACATTGAATTTCTTGAGGATGTTTGTAAAGCTGCGCTCCGTGACCTTGTTCCACTCAATGGGTGCGGTCTGGGATGCGGGAACGACATAGCGGACAGCGGTATCCACTTCCTCAAGGACATACGGGGTGTTGCCGCTGATAAGGACATTCTCAAACCTCGCCACTCCGTTGGCATCGGTCACAGCGTACTCATCCACCGCAAGCCCGCTTAAGGAAGTCCCGTACAGATGGAAAGTCACGCCTTCCACAAGGCTGTCCTCGGAAGTCTTTACCACCTCAAGACTGCCACGCTTCAAGGTGTTATTGAAGTTGACCGTGGTGGTCTTGCCGCCGATGAGCGTGATGGTCTGGGTTTCCTGCGGCTCGTATTTGTCGATGGACTGCTCCGTCACGGTGTAAGTGCCGGGGAATAAGCCCTCCACGGTAATGTTGCCATTCTCGTCCGTAGTAACAGTCTGGTTAAAGTTCTTTTCGCCCTTAATGACAAAGGAGATGCCCGCAACAACGCCATCCTCGGAAGTCTTTTTCAGGGCAATCGTGCCAGTGGGTGTCTCCACATTCAGGTATGCCCGCACAGCGTCGGCATTTTCCACGCCCGTGACCACATCCTGCAGGTTGGGGTCGCCATAGGCGATCATCTTTGCGCTGCTGCTGACTGTTGGCACATTGCTCCTTGTGGCAGTAATGCGTACCGACCCGTCAAATGCGGTTTCCGATGTGATAATGAGCTGATTGCCGGACTTCGCCACGCTTACCTTGCTGTCAGACGAAGCAAAGGAATACTCGGACAGCACACCGTTATTGTCAGTCAGGGTCAGTGTGTATTTTCCGTCCTGATAGGAAAGCTCTTTTGTGATGTCATTTGCACCGCCC
This sequence comes from uncultured Oscillospiraceae bacterium, assembly GCA_902478605.1. Classification (GTDB taxonomy): domain Bacteria; phylum Bacillota; class Clostridia; order Oscillospirales; family Acutalibacteraceae; genus UMGS856. The sequence goes on along the minus strand of CABSLQ010000037.1, from coordinate 20,114 downwards.
GACATGAAGCTCGGTATGGTATTGTGCCTGCTCATCAGGGACACAATCTGGTTGTAGACCTCCACAGCACCGCTGTTAGGGTAATTTGAGCCAAAGTTCACATTGTAGATCTTCTTGCTTGTCTGCTGATAAGAGCCGGTAGACTCCCTGCAACTCGTCACAAACTCCCAGACAAGAGCCTGCGTGGCAATCCACTTTTCATCGTCGCTGCCGGGAAGACTGCCCCGGTTGCCCTGATACCCATAGAGGAGGGCAAGCCCCACCGCTTTTTTCTGGTTGGCGGAGAGAGCATTCCAAGTCTCCGATGAATTTTTCTGCAGGGTGTTTCCCGTTCTTAAGGGGACACCCGGCTGAATACAGAACGCTGTATCGCCATCCACATACATGCGGTAGTGGTATTTCCCTGCGCCTCCGGCGGTATATCCGTTGAATACATCACTGGAATTGTACCGTATGGCGTTCCCGTTCCTGTCATAAGTGTGGCTGAAGGAAATCGTTCCTATATCTCCCGCAGCAAACGCTGTGGTCGCAGGCAGTACGGACAGCGTTGTGACCGCAGCCATCAGAACAGCCGCAGCCCTTTTGAATAATTTAGGGAATTTCATAGTTACCTCCTGATTTTGATTGAATATGCCTTACTAACCGAGAAAAAGCCGCCTTATGGCAGCTCAATAGTTTTCTTTCTTCGGACAGTAACTGGCAGTAGTTAAGGGGGAGAGGTGTGGAGAGGGGGAAGCGAAAAAAAGGCTATCCTCCAATGGACAGACCTCGCCCTCGGTGTGTGGCTATCGTTCACGGTCTTTGCTCCGCTGCAAGTGTCGGTTGTAGAACTCCAACGCCTTGACCACAAAGTCGGTTTCCTGTCCTTTGGGGACAGTCTTAGGGATGAGCTTGGTGATCCGTTCATCACGGAAAGCGGGCTTTTCCCTCTGGTTTGGCTTTTCCTCCTGCATGATGGACTGGATAACCTCATCTGTGAGCTTTCCGTCCTGCATAAATTTCTTCATTTTGATAGCCTGCGCCAGTGACGGGGTAGCGTCGTTGTATTCCATCGCTTCGAGCAGAGTGTACTGCTGTTCCTCGGACAGATAGGAGATTTCCACCGCAGGGCGGAACGCAATCTGCCTTTCGTCAACCATTTGCAGGATTTCAGGAACAAGCTCGGTCAGGCGGATATACCTTTGAATTTGATTGCGGCTTTCTCCAACCTTTTCAGCAAGCTCGGCATCGCTCCGTAAATGTGTCCCCACTGGGGACGAATTTTCTTTCGGGGGTCTGCCTGCCTGACGCTTCATCGCTTCAAGCCGCATTTTGTAGGCAAAGGCTTTCTCACTCGGCAGGATTGTGGAGCGTTGCAGGTTGCTCTCTACCATAATGATGATTGCTTCATCACGGGTCAGCTCCTTGACCTCGCATTTTAAGGTTTCCAGTCCTGCAAGCTCACACGCCTTTTTACGCCTGTGTCCGCTGATAAGCTCATACCGTCCGTCCTCCTTGAGCCGAACAGTCGCCGGGGTCATTACGCCATTTCGCTTGATACTCTCAACAAGCTGTTCCATATCTTCATCCATTAAGACTTTAAACGGATGGTCTGGAAACTCGTCAATCTCCGATATGGGAATTTCCCGTATCTTGCTTAAGGCAGCCTCCGCACGACTTTCGTCTGTTTCAAAGAGGTCATCGTAAGCGGTCAGCTCGATTTTGTTTCCTCTGCTTCTCGCCAATCTCTACCACCTCCTTTGCGAATTGCTCATAGGCAGCGGCAACCTTGCCGCCTTTGTCATAGGCAAAAATACTCTTGCCCTCTGCGGTGGCTTCCACAGCACGGACGGAGTGGGGTATCTGTGTATCAAACACCCTAATTTTCTGTCCGTATGCGCTCTTGACGGATGAGATGATGTCTTTGGAGATATTTGTCCGTGGCATGACCATCGTCATCAGGATACCGTCGATCCGCAGTCTGGGGTTTATCTGCCGCTTAACCTTTGACACTGTGCGAAGCAACAGCTCCAGACCTTTCGCAGAAAGATAGTGGGGCTGCGTCGGGATAACCACGCTGTCAGCCGCCGCCAGAGAATTGATGGTTATCATTCCCAAGCTCGGCATACAGTCGATCAGCACAAAGTCGTAATCCCTTTTGACCTCATTCACATAGGTTTTCAGGACACTCTCACGACTCAGGGCATTGATCAGCCTTACCTCCAGACCGGACAGCTCAATGTTGGACGGGATAAGGTCAACGCCTTCCTTGTGATGGATAATCCCCTGAGAGACATCAACCGTCTTATCGTCGATGATGTCCTGCATCACGGTGGAGAGGGTAAAGGGCAGGTCGTCAGGACGGTTATATCCCAACGCCATCGTAAGGTTTGCCTGCGCATCGGCGTCGATGAGCAGCACCTTTTTCCCCTGCTGTGCCAGTCCCACGCCCAGATTGACCGCTGTGGTGGTCTTGCCGACACCGCCTTTCTGGTTTGTCAGAGCAATCACTTTGCAGTTTGACATAGTTGCATCCTCCTTTCGCATAAATTTAGCCACTTTGTCAGGGTGGCTATGTAAAGTCCCGCAGAACGCAAAAAAGCCGACTGGCTTTGATACCAATCGGCTATGTAAAATCTTCAATATTCAGTTGTTGACCTTTGCTGCAAGCAGCTCCCGTATATCATCTATGTCCCACTTATCAGGAAACAGTACCGCCATTATGCGGAAAGCGTCATACAGACCTGCGGTATATGCGTGGGTAGCATACTCAATATCTTGTTTATCCCGGCATTCAAGCAAACGGTTACAGACTTTCCGCTGTTCCTCTGTCAAATCCAACTGGAGATAGTGCATTTCCGCAATCCCCTCATTATCAGAGTCCTCCTGATAGGTTGCGTCTGCTTCCAACAGCGGAGTGATTGTCTTTTCCCTCAGTGTTTCCACAGCTACCTTGAACAGTTCTTTAAATTCTATGCCATCCATCATACCCTCCCGCAATCGTGTTGTACTTTAATTTTTTTCAGCGGTGCGCCCGTAACCTTAAAAATCAGTTCGTCAACACAGTCCGCATATCTGCCTTGCGCAAGGAGCTGATTTTTCAGTTCCACAAGGCTATGTAGCAGGATTGTCCTTTCGTGGCTATCCAGATAAATGTGGAATTTCTTTTCTCTCATACGAGCCACCTCCGTTTCTTCACTTTCATTATATGTGGGAATGGAGAGCAGCTCAAATGTGCAATCTTGGCAAAAAAATAAGCGTATCACCATCTCTAATGATACGCTTATCTTCATTTAGTTTCTATTCAAGGTCTATCAACGCTGTAATGGTTGTTTCCCTCCATTGATTTTTACGAACATACTGCCCGTTAGCCTTTCGATAGGCTGCCGCCTGCTCAAAAGATAGCGGTAAATCAAAGGAAAGATTAAGCCTCCCTACTTTTGATAGCTGCCTGCGCCGCCGCCAACCGGGCGATCGGCACGCGGAAGGGCGAGCAGGACACGTAGTTGAGGCCGATATTGTGGCAGAACTCCACGGACGACGGATCGCCGCCGTGCTCGCCGCAGATGCCCAGCTTGATATCCGGGCGGGTGGCGCGGCCTTTTTCCGCCGCCATCTTCACCAGCTGCCCGACGCCGGCCTGATCCAGCTTGGCAAAGGGATCGAACTCATAGATCTTCGCGTCGTAGTAGGCGTCGAGGAACTTGCCCGCGTCGTCACGGCTGAAGCCGAAGGTCATCTGGGTCAGGTCGTTGGTGCCGAAGGAGAAGAATTCCGCTTCGGTCGCGATTTCGTCCGCGGTGACGGCCGCGCGCGGGATTTCGATCATGGTGCCCACGTGGTAGGTCATGCTGCTGCCAGCTTCCTTAATGAGCTTGTCGGCGGTGGCCACGACCACGTCCTTGACGTATTTGAGCTCCTTGACCTCGCCCACGAGCGGGATCATGATCTCGGGCACGATGTTCCAATCCGGATGCTTTTTGTTCACGTTGAGCGCCGCGGAGATGACCGCCGTGGTCTGCATCTCGGCGATTTCCGGATAGGTGACGGCCAGGCGGCAGCCGCGGTGGCCCATCATCGGGTTGAACTCATGCAGCGAGGCGATGACGTGCTTGAGCTCGTCGATCGAGATGTTCAGCTCGGCCGCGATCTCGGCGATGTCCTCTTCCTTGGTGGGGAGGAACTCGTGCAGCGGCGGGTCGAGGTAACGCACCGTCATCGGGCGGCCCTCGAGCACCTCATACATCTCCTCGAAGTCCTTCTGCTGATAGGGCAGCAGCTTGGCAAGCGCTTTTTTGCGGGCTTCCGCGTCCTTGGCCACGATCATTTCGCGCATGGCCTTAATGCGGTCCGCCTCAAAGAACATGTGCTCGGTGCGGCACAGGCCGATGCCCTCCGCGCCGAATTTCACGGCCTGCGCCGCGTCGCGGGGGTTGTCCGCATTGGTGCGCACCTTGAGCGTACGCGCCGCGTCGGCCCACGCCATATACCGGCCGAAGTCGCCCGAAATGGCCGCTTCCACCGTCGGGACCGCTTCGCCGTAAATGTTGCCGGTGGAGCCGTCCAGCGAGATATAGTCGCCCTCTTTGATGGTCTTGCCGCCGAGGGTGAAGCACTTGGCTTCCTCGTCGATCTTGATGTCACCGCAGCCCGAGACGCAGCAGGTGCCCATGCCGCGGGCCACAACGGCCGCGTGGGAGGTCATGCCGCCGCGCACGGTCAGGATACCCTGGGACACGTCCATGCCCTCGATATCCTCGGGCGAGGTCTCCAGACGGACCAGGATGACCTTTTCGCCCTTTTCAGCCCACGCCTTGGCGTCGCCGGCGGTGAACACCACACGGCCGCAGGCGGCGCCGGGAGAAGCGGCCAGGCCCTTGCCGATGACCGCGGCCTTTTTCAGAGCGGCGGCGTCAAACTGCGGATGCAGCAGGGAGTCGAGCTGCTTGGGTTCCACGCGCAGCACGGCTTCTTCTTCGGAGATCATGCCCTCGTCCACCAGGTCGACGGCGATCTTCAGGGCGGCGGCAGCGGTGCGCTTGCCGTTGCGGGTCTGCAGCATAAAGAGCTTGCCGTCTTCGATGGTGAACTCCATGTCCTGCATATCTTTATAGTGCTTCTCCAGCCGGTTGGCCACCTCGACAAACTGGTTGTACACCTCGGGCATGTCCTTGGCCAGCGTCGCGATTTCGGAGGGGGTGCGGATACCGGCGACCACGTCCTCGCCCTGGGCATTGATGAGGTACTCGCCGAACAGCTTCTTTTCGCCGGTGGCGGCGTTGCGGGTGAAGGCCACGCCGGTGCCGGAGTTCGGGCCGGTGTTGCCGAACACCATCATCTGCACGTTGACGGCGGTGCCCCAGCTGTAGGGGATGTCGTTCATGCGGCGATAGTAGTTGGCGCGGGGATTATCCCAGGAGCGGAACACTGCCTTGACCGCTTCCATCATCTGCACCTTCGGGTCGGAGGGGAAATCCTCGCCCTTCTGCTCCTTGTAATACGCCTTGAAGCGGGCGGCCATGGCCTTCATGTCGTCCGCGTCGAATTCGGTATCCAGCTTGATGCCTTTGGCTTCCTTCATCTCGTCGATGATCTTTTCAAAGTCCTTCTTGGACAGCTCCATGACCACGTCGGAGAACATCTGCACAAAGCGGCGGTAGGAGTCATACGCGAAACGGGGATTGCCCGTCTTCTTCGCCAGGCCCTCCACCACCACGTCGTTGAGGCCGAGATTCAGGATGGTATCCATCATGCCGGGCATCGAGGCACGGGCGCCCGAACGCACCGAAACCAGCAGGGGATTGACCGGATCGCCGAACTTTTTGCCCGCCTTGGCTTCCAGCTGGGCGAGACCGGCATAGATCTGCTCCTCGATGTCGGGGCCGATTTTCCTGCCGTCGTCATAATACCGGGTGCAGGCCTCGGTCGAGACGGTGAAGCCATACGGCACGGGCATGCCAAGATTGGTCATCTCGGCCAGGTTGGCGCCCTTTCCGCCGAGCAGCTCACGCATCGAGCCGTTGCCCTCGCTGAACAGGTACACATACTTGTGACTCATGTGGATTGACCTCCTAAATTTTTTTGAGCCTTTGCTTTTCCCACATATTACCACTCTCCATCAGTATGGACAGGGCCGTCTAGTATTATAACAAATCTTACCGGCTTTTTCCACAGGATTATGGAAATCCAAGGGAAATTTACCCTTTTCACAGTCCTCGTGTGCTTTTTCGCGGTGACTCTGTGGAAATTATTAGAGGAAAAGGCTTGCAATGCCCCTGCTTTTTTGCCATAATATAATGCGGGTAGATATGTTTCAGACAAATCCGGCGGACCGGGGAAGGGGTAGTGATCGGGATGAATTTTCACGGCAAGGATATCAAGATCTTTTCCGCCAATGCCAGCCGCCTGCTCGCCAAACAGATGGCGGAGGCGCTCGGCCTGCCCGTGGGGAAGGCGCAGGTAACCACCTTCAGCGACGGGGAGATTTCCGTTTCCATCAACGAATCGGTGCGCGGCTCCGACGTCTTTGTGGTGCAGTCGCTGAGCACGCCGGTCAACGATCATCTGATGGAGCTGCTCATCATGATCGACGCCTTCAAGCGGGCGTCGGCGGCCCGCATCACGGCGGTGATCCCCTATCTCGGCTACGCCCGGCAGGACCGCAAGTCCAAGGCGCGCGATCCCATCTCGGCCAAGCTGGTGGCCGATCTCATCACCACGGCCGGGGCCGATCGGGTGCTGACGATGGATCTGCACGCGTCCCAGATTCAGGGCTTCTTCAATATCCCGGTCGATCATCTCGTGGGTGCGCCGCTGCTCGCGGCCTATTTCAAGAAAAAGCTGGCGGAGGACAAGGGCGAGGACTATGTCGTGGTGTCGCCGGACCTCGGTTCGGTCACCCGGGCGCGCAATTTTGCGGCGCGGCTCGACTGTCCGCTGGCCATCGTGGACAAGCGGCGGCAGCAGGCCAACGTGTGCGAAGTGATGAACATCATCGGCGACGTGCGCGGCAGGAAGGTCATCCTGGTGGATGATATGATCGACACGGCCGGCACGCTGTGCAATGCGGCGGATGCCATCATGGAAAAGGGCGGGGCGAAAAGCGTCACCGCCGCGGCGACCCACGCCGTGCTTTCCGGCCCGGCGATTGAGCGGCTGGCCTCGAGCGTCATCGAAAATGTGGTGCTTCTCGACACCATCGCGCTGCCGCCCGAAAAACGGCTGGACAAATTTATCATGCTGCCGGTTGCGCCGGTGTTTTCCGAGGCGATCGAGCGCATTTACGAAGACAAGCCGGTTTCCATCATGTTCGGATAACGCCGGAAGCCGCGAGGAGATATCGACATGCTGTTTCGCAGAGCAAGGCCCGCCGGGCCGGTGGATTTTATCGTCGCCGGCCTGGGCAACCCGGGCAAGAAATATGAGGCGACCCGCCACAACGCCGGCTTTATGGCGATGGAGGCGCTGGCCGACAAGCTGGGGGTCAAGATCGACCGCGTGCGCTTCAAATCCTACTGCGGCGAGGCGTCCATCGGGGAAAAGCGGGCGCTGCTGCTCATGCCGCAGACCCTCATGAATCTGTCGGGCGAGGCGGTGCGCGAAGCCATGCAGTTCTACAAGCTGCCGCCCGAACGCACGCTGATCCTGCACGACGACATTTCGCTGCCGGTAGGCATCATCCGGGTACGGCGCAAGGGCAGCGACGGCGGGCAGAGGGGCATGCAGAACATCATCCAGCTCACCGGCAGCGACCAGTTTCCGCGGGTGAAGATCGGCGTGGGCGCCAAGCCGCACCCCGATTACGATCTGGCGGCGTGGGTGCTGTCCCGCTTCACCAAGGAGGAGGCACCGCAGATCCTCGAAGCGGCCCGCAACGCGGCCGAGGCGGCCTGCCTCATTGTGCAGGACCGCATCGATCAGGCCATGAACCAGTTTTCCCATTGAACCGAAAGGAGGATACAGACATGTCCGGGCTGACGCCGAAGGAACCCCGAACCCCCGAAGAAAAGCGGGCGCGCATGCATAAGATCCGCAGCATGGTGCTCGATATGTTTCTGCCGGTGCTGACGGCGCTGTTCCTGATTTTGGCGGTGATTTGGCCGAATACGGCGCTCGCGTCGATTGCGGGCGTATTCGGCGGCGTGACACTGATCCGCTTTTCCGCAACCCGCTTCAAAGGGGAACGGGAAATGCAGATTTTCGACAAGCTCGCGCTGGCGGGCGGGGTGATTCTGATCGTGCTCGCCCTGGTGCGGCTGGTGCTATTAATTCTGACGGCGGTGGGCGTGATCGGGCATTTCTGGATTTTTTAACCCATCGATAACAGGGGAGGCGGCTCCCCGGAAGGACATGAACGGCGTTTATGGGCATTTTGGACAGAGGGGCGGCCTCACTGCCGCAGTACGGGGCGCTGACCGCGGATATCCGCGACGGCCGGCTGCCGGGGGCCGTGACGGGCCTCGGCCATATACATAAGATCGTTTTACTGCACGCTTTGTGCGCCTCCATGGGCCGCAAGGCGGTTTTTATCGTGGCGGACGAGGCGGAGGCCAACCGCGCGTGCGAGGATCTGGCGGCGCTGGGCATGGAGGCACTGCTACTGCCGGCGCGGGATTTATCGCTGCGCCGGGTGGAATCCACCTCCCGGGAATACGAGCAGATGCGGCTGGGCACGCTGGCCAGGATGGCGGCGGGCGACTGGGACTGCGTGGTGGCCTGCGTCGATGCGGCGGCGCAGTTCACCCTGCCGCCCGAAACGCTGCGCCGGCACACGCTGACGCTGACGGCGGGGGCCCCCCTGCCGGTGAAGAACCTGCCCGAAGCGCTGACCGCCGCGGGCTATGAACGCTGCGAGCAGATTGAAGGGCCGGGCCAGTTCGCCGTGCGCGGCGGCATCCTCGACGTGTACCCCGCCGACTGCCCCGCGCCGGTGCGCATCGAGCTGTGGGGGGACGTGCTGGACACCCTGTCCTATTTCGATCTGCTGACCCAGCGGCGCACCGATCCGCTCACGCAGCTGGCCATCCCGCCCGCGGCGGAAATTGTACTGGACAATGCCGCCGAGCTGGCCGCCCGCATCGAGGAGCTGGCGGCCGGGCTGCGCGGCAAGGGCGCGGCGGCGCAGCGGGAAAACCTGCTGGCAGATGCCGATCGCCTGCGCGGCGGCAGCCTGCCCGCCTCGCTGGACAAATATATCCCGCTGATTTTTGACCGGCCGGCTACCCTGTTTGAATACGGGCAGGGGGCGCTGCTCTTTGTTTCGGAGCTGCTGAAGGTCAAGGAGCGGGTGCGCACCTTTCAGTGGCAGCTGCAGGAGGACATCAAGGCCCTGCTCGAAGAAGGGCAGCTGTGCCGCGGCCTGACCGAATACGCGCTGGACGCCGAGGGCGTGATGATGGCGCTCGAGCGGGGCGGCTGCCTGCTGCTGGAAGCCTTCGCCCGCACGGGGACGGATCTGCGGCTGCGCGGCCTATACAATGTGAACGCCCGGCAGCTGCCCGTCTGGTCGGGCGGCCTCGATCTGCTCACCGAGGATCTGCAGGACATGATCCACCGGGACATGGCCTGTGTGGTACTGGCCGGGCCGGAGGAAAAGACGGCCCGCACCCTGGCGGACGATTTGGCGGCGCGGGGTATTCCGGCGCTGTACGCCCCTTCGCCCGAGGCGCCTATCAAAAAACGGGTGCTCGTCATGCAGGGAGGGCTTTCCTCCGGGTTTGAGTTCCCCGACGCGGGCTTTGCGGTCATCACCCACGGCCGCGCGGGTACGGCCCGCCGCAAGACGCGGCGGGTGCGCCGCGACAAGGGGGCGGAGATCCACAGCCTGGCAGAGCTGTCGCCCGGTGATTATGTGGTGCATGCGGCGCACGGCATCGGCGTGTACCAGGGGGTGCAGCAGCTCGAGGTGCAGGGCGTCGTCAAAGACTATATCCGGCTGCAGTACGACAAGGGGGACACCCTGTACGTCCCGGTGACCCAGCTCGACCTGGTTTCCAAATACATCGGCACCAAGGATGAGGTGCACGTCAAGCTGCACCGTCTGGGCGGGCAGGAATGGCAGAAGGCCAAGTCCCGTGTGCGCGCCGCGGTCAAGGACATCGCCAAGGAGCTCATCGCGCTGTACGGCAAGCGCATGGCCACGCCCGGCTTCGCCTTTGAGCCGGACGGCGAGTGGCAGTATGATTTCGAGCGCCGCTTTGAATATGAGGAGACGGAGGATCAGCTCCGCTGCATCGAGGAGATCAAGGCGGATATGGAGCGCGCGGTGCCGATGGATCGCCTGCTGTGCGGCGATGTGGGCTTCGGCAAAACGGAGGTGGCGCTGCGTGCGGCCTTCAAATGCGTGGCGCAGAGCAAGCAGTGCGTGATCCTCGTGCCCACCACCATCCTCGCCTTCCAGCATTACAACACGGTGCTGCGGCGGTTCGAGGGCTTCCCGGTGCGGGTGGAAATGCTGTCCCGCTTCCGTTCCCCCAAGCAGCAGGAGGAGATCCTGCGCAAAGTCCGGGCGGGGGAGATCGATATTCTCATCGGCACCCACCGCATGCTGTCCAAGGACGTAAAGTTTCACGATCTCGGCCTGTTCATCGTGGACGAGGAACAGCGCTTCGGCGTCGCCCAGAAGGAGCGGATCAAGGAGCTGGCCCCCAACATCGACGTGCTCACCCTGTCCGCCACCCCCATCCCGCGCACCCTCAACATGGCCATGAGCGGTATCCGCGACATGTCCATCATCGAGGAGGCGCCGCAGGACCGCCGGCCGGTGCAGACCTATGTGCTGGAACACGACAACGGTATCCTGACCGACGCGATCCGGCGGGAGCTGCGCCGGGGCGGGCAGGTGTATTACCTGCACAACCGGGTGGAAACGGTGGAGCGGTGCGCGGCGGGGATCCAGATGCGCATTCCCGAGGCGCGGGTCGGCTTTGCCCACGGCAAAATGACCGAGGACCAGCTGTCCGAAATCTGGCGGCAGGTGCTGGAAAACGAAATCGACGTGCTCGTCTGCACCACCATCATCGAAACGGGTGTGGACATTCCCAACGTCAACACGCTGATCATCGAAAACGCGGACCGCTTCGGCCTGTCGCAGCTGCACCAGCTGCGCGGGCGGGTGGGGCGTTCCTCGCGGCGGGCCTTTGCCTATCTCACCTTTGTGCGGGGCAAGGTGCTCTCCGACGTGGCGACCAAGCGGCTCGAGGCCATGCGGGAATTCACCGAATTCGGCGCGGGCTTCAAAATCGCCATGCGGGATATGGAAATCCGCGGCGCGGGCAATCTGCTCGGCGCGCAGCAGCACGGCCACATGGAGGCGGTGGGCTATGAGATGTATCTGCGCCTGCTGTCCGAAGCGGTGAACGAGGAAAAGGGCGTCTCCACCGGCAGCCGGGAGGCGGAATGCCTCATCGATCTGCAGGTGTCCGCCCATATCCCCGAATCGTATATCGCCTCCAACGCCCAGCGGCTGGACATTTACCGCCGCATTGCGGATATCCGTACGCACGAGGATTCGCTCGACGTGTACGACGAGCTCATCGACCGCTTCGGGGAACCGCCCGAGGCGGTGCAGGGGCTCATCGACGTGGCGCTTATGCGCAACATGGCCGCGAATCTCGGCATCTTCGAGGTCAAGCAGCAGGGGGACAGCCTGCTGCTCTACCAGCGCAAGCTGGATTTCGAGGTAGGGGCGCGCATGTCCGCCGCCCTCAAGGGCCGCGTGATGATAAACGCCGGGGCCAAGCCCTATTTCGCGGTCAAGATCGCGCGGGGGCTGACGCCGCTGGACACGCTGCGCGAGGCGCTCGAGGCGGGCACACCGGAGGACCAGAAAGCGTAAAAAGGCCGCTGTACAGGGCCCCCCTGTACAGCGGCTCCTGTTGTCAGGCCTCCCCCCAGGAGGCGTAGGTTTCCTCCAGGCGCTTTTGCATGCGGACGCGTTCCTTTTGCAGCAGGGCGGAATCGATATTGACCAATATACAGGCTTGGCAATGCCCCTGTATATCCAGCGTGATGCTGTCCAAAGTACAGCCCTGCCCAGACCAATACAGGCAAAATTCGTTTTCACACAGCATGTTTATCACCCCCAAATGGTAGTATACCCAATATGCATTGCATACGCATTGCGCTTGCGTTGCGCTTGCAATGCATATTTAGCCGGGCAAATCCGGTATACTATATGCAATGCATTTGTATTGCGAGGCGAGGCTGTGTCTACCTTTAAAATACCGTCCATTCCCGCGACGACAAACAAAACCATTCGGTTCCCAAACGACGTCGTGGAGGACGTCGAAAAGGCGATAGAGGGAAAAGACTGCACCTTTTCCGCATTCGTTATCGCCGCCGTTCGCAAGGCTTTGGAGGATCTCCGGCGTGCGGATCCGGAGGATTTGTAAGCGGCCATAAGCATTGCAGCAGCCAAAAGAACCGGTCTCTGACAGAGACCGGTTCTTTTTTAAAACAGGCGCAGCTGTTCCGTTCCGTATCCCTGGCGATAGGCGCGGATGATATCCTGCATGCGGTAAAGCAGGCCGGTTTCCCCGCACGCGGCGGTGAAGGCGGCCCACAGCGCCCTGGCCCGCGGGCTGCGGCACGCGTAGGCGGTGCCGAAGCGGCGGATATACCGTTCCTTCAGGCCCTGCCCGGGGAACTGCTCCTCCAGCCGATCGAGAAAATAGTCCCGCTGATTCCGGCGCAGGGTGACGCCGAAGGCGGGGTACACAAACCGTGCACCATTTTCCGCCGCGCGGCGGACGACGGCGGTCACCTGCTCCTCCGTGTCCTCCAGGAAGGGCAGCACCGGCATGAGCAGCACGCCGGTGCAGATGCCCGCCCCGCTCAGGGCGCGGATCGCGGCCAGCCGGCGGGAGGGCGGGGGCGCGTGGGGCTCGATTTTGGCGGCGAGGGCGTCGTCGGTGGTGGTAATGGTGATTTTGGCAAGGACGGGGGCCTGCCCGGCCATGTCGGTCAAGACAGCGATGTCCCGGGTGATTCGATCGCTTTTGGTGGCGAGCGTGACGCCAAAGCCGTAGGCATACAGCAGCTCGAGGGCATGCCGGGTCAGCTGTTCGGTTTCTTCAAAGGGGTTGTAGGGATCGGACATGGCCCCCATGCCGACCACGCCGGTGGACATTTTGCGCTGCAGCTCGTCGCGCAGCAGAACAAGGGCGTTTTCCTTGGCGCGCACCCGATCGAAGTCCTCAATGCGGTAGCAGTCGGAACGGCTGTCGCAATAGATACAGCCGTGGCAGCAGCCGCGGTACAGATTCATGGTGTAGTCGACGCCGAACCAGGACCCGGCGGCCTTCTGCCGGGTCAGGACGGTTTTGGCCGGTACGGTTTCCACGGGCAGTCCCCCTCTCCAGGCCAGTATACCACAACACGCCGCGGTTGTCATACAGAACAGGGCAACCAAGCCAAGTGTGCCGAAAAGCAGGCTTCCCCCTTTTTCCATGCCGCATGCATACACCTCGCTTCCCCTGCTTGTTTCGACGGCCAAGCTGTGCCTGGATATCACCGGAAACGGCATAAAACCATACTGGAATTTGGCAGCACGGAAGTAGAGACTTTTCGGCGGGGTTATGGTATAATGGTAAATCGGCAGATCCTTTTATCTTGCGATCAGGCTGGCTTCTTATCATACCGTTCGACAGGATTCGACAAGGAGGGATTTTATGAGGACACGAGGGCGACAGCTGCTGTCCGGGATTTTGTCCGTGTGTCTGCTGCTGTCTTTTCCGCTTTGGCTGCGGGGGGATGGCGCGGGTGAGCTTGCGCGGGAGACGGTGGCCGGCGAGCAGCCGGAGCCGGCCCCGCCGGAGGGAACCGCGTCCTCGGCTCCCGGCGTATCGTCCCCGCCGGAGGACAGCGCCCCGTCCTCATCCGGGACGACCAACGCGCCGGTCATCATACCGCCCGCGGTGGACGAGAAAATGGCGCAGGCCATGCAGACGAGCAATGTCCGCGGGCTGTCGCTGGCGGTGTTCCGGGATAAGGAGATTATCTATACCTATTACGGCGGGTATATGGACGCGGCGCAGACCAAGCCGGTGGACAGCCGCACCAAATATCGCATCGCCTCCGTTTCCAAGCTGGTGACCGGCGTGCTGGTGATGCAGCTGGTCGAGCAGGGACGGCTGGATCTGGATCGGGATATTTCGGAATATATGGGGGTGACCGTCCGCTCCCCGCAGTATCCCGACGTGCCCATCACGACCCGCATGCTGATGACCCATACCTCGAGCATCATCGGCGGTTCGGTCTATGACGCGAATACGGGCGATCCGCCCTATGCGCCGCTGACCGCTATTCTGGAGAGCAGCGGCTGCTTCACCGGGGCCAAGCCGGGCACCCGCTTCCGCTACAGCAACATGGGGGCCGCGATGGAAGGCGGGGTCATCGAAGGGGTCACGGGCCAGCGGTTTTACGACTATGCCGGTGAGGTGTTTGCGTCGCTGGGGATGGACGCAGGCTATCTGCGCACCAAAATCCGGGAGCCGGAAACCATCTCTCCGGCACGCCGGGCGGACGTGCCCAACTGGGGCCGGGTGGAAAGTGCGTATGACACCATTCCGCTGGGCCAGATGTACCTGCTCGGCCACGGGGATCTCATCATCAGCGCCGCCGATCTCGCGCAGTTCGGCATCGCCCTGGCCGGGGACGGCTCCACCGCCACGGCGCGGATTCTCACCCCCGCGTCGGTGCAGGCAATCAACACCGTGTACACCCACACGGGCGGCGACGGCATCGGCCTGAATATGAGCATGACCGAGGACCTGGTGGACGGGCGCACGATTTACGGCCATTCGGGACAGGCTTACGGCATGATTGCCGGGCTGTATTTCGACCCGACGGACGGCACCGGCGTGGCCTTTATCACCAACAGCTGCTCCACCGCCAAAAACGACAAGGGCAAATATGTGCTGACGGGCAACCTGATGGATATCGTATACGGCGACGTCCTGACGGCCGCATAACCGCCGGCGGGCACACATAATCCGGGGAGATTCCCTTTATACTAGTATAAGAAAGACCGAAGGAAGGGAAGCGATAGAATGATCGACGTGCTGATTATCGGCGCGGGCTGCGCGGGCCTGACGGCGGCGATTTACGCCAAGCGAGCGGGACACAGCGTGGTGGTGCTGGAGAAGTTCTTTCACGGCGGCCAGATTTCGGTGACCAACGAGGTGGAAAACTATCCGGCCATCGATAAGATTTCCGGGCCGGAGCTGGCCAACCGCATTTACGAGCAGGCGGCGGCGCTGGGCGCGGATATCCGGTACGAAGACGTGCTGTCCGCCGATCTGGAGGGCCCGGTCAAGCGGGTGACCACCAGCGGCGGGCACTATGAGGCGCGCACCGTCATCGTGGCCAACGGCGTCCAGCGGCGCAAGCTGCAGTGCCCGGGAGAGGAGAAGTTCCTCGGGCGGGGCGTGTCCTACTGCGCGACGTGCGACGGGGCCTTTTTTAAGGAAAAGGACGCGGCGGTAATAGGCGGCGGCAACACGGCGCTCGAGGACGCCCTCTTTTTGGCCAATCTCTGCCGCCGGGTGTACATCGTGCACCGCCGCGAGGCGTACCGGGGCGAAAAGCTGCTGGCCGAGGCGGTGGCGGCGCGGGAGAATATCATACCGCTCTTACACCGCACGGTGGAGAGCATCGGCGGCGGGGATACGGTGGAGAGCGTCACCCTGTGGGATACGCAGGCGGGGACGCGCGAGACGCTGCCGGTCAGCGCGGTGTTCGTGGCCATCGGCATGCAGCCGGACAACGGCCTGTTCGCCCCGCTGGGATTGGACGAGAACGGCTACATTCAGGCGGACGAGAGCTGCACCACCCGCGTCCCCGGCGTGTTTGTGGCGGGGGATACGCGCACCAAATGGCTGCGCCAGATCATCACCGCCGCGGCGGACGGCGCCGTGGCCGCCACCCGGGCGGGCCACTACATCGAAACCGGGCGGTAACCGTCCCGGCGCGGCAGGACGACCGAACAAAGCAAAAAGCGACAGGCCCGCTGCCTGTCGCTTTTTTGTAGGCGGCTTTGCCGCCGTGCGCGGGAAAGCGCCATGGTTCCCCGTGCGGCAGCATGTGCCAGCGGCTTGGACGATCGTGCGTCCGCAGACGGTACGGCCGGACGTCGCGCGGCTTTGCCGCTTATAGATTGGCTTCGGTGGTCTCTTCGGGCTGCTCCGGGGTGTCTTCTTCCAGGTCGTTGGAGATGCGCAGCTTATCGAAGATGTAGAACAGCAGGCCGAGCACCATGCCCACCACACAGGCCAGCACCATGCCCTTGAGCTCGATCTGGCCGATTTTCAGGGTGATGCCCGACAGGCCGATGACAAAGACGACGGCGGTCATGACGATGTTGCGGTTACGGCCGAAATCCACCTTGGAATCCACCAGGATACGCAGGCCGGAGGCGCCGATCATACCGTACAGCAGGATGGAGATGCCGCCCATGACCGGGCCGGGAATGCTTTGAATCAGCGCGGCGAAGGGGCCGATAAAGGCGGACAGGATGGAGAGCACCGCCGCGCCCCCGATGACCCAGACGGAATACACGCGGGTCATGGCCATCACGCCGATGTTTTCGCCGTAGGTGGTGGTGGGCACGCTGCCGACCAGGCCGGAGACCATGGTGGAGAAGTTATCCGCAAAGAGAGAGCGGTGCAGGCCGGGGTCCTTGAGCAGATCGCGGCCCACGATTTTGCTCGTGACGATCTGGTGGCCGATATGCTCCGACGTGATGACCAGCAGCACCGGCACCATGGTCAGCATGGCGTTGACGTTAAACTTGGGCAGCTGGAAATGGGGCAGCTGGAAAATGTTGGCCTGCTTGACCGGTTCAAAATCGACCAGACCGCAGATGCAGGCGGTGATATAGCCCACAACAATGGCAATGAGGATCGGAATAACCCCGAAGAACTTACGGAACAGGACCGATCCGAACACCGCCACGCCGAGCGTGACGACGAAGACGATGACCGCCTTGGGGTCGATGGAGGCGCCGTCGGTGGCTAGCATGCCCGCGTTGCCCGCCGCCGTGCCCGCCAGCTCCAGCCCGATGAGCGCCACAACGGGGCCCATCGCCGCCGGAGGAAGCACCACGTCGATCCAGCGGGAACCGAATTTCCAGATGATGAGGGCGAGCACACAGCCAAGCGCGCCGACCGCCACGAAGCCCGCCTGGGCATACGCAAAATCGCCGTACTTTTCGATGACGATGAGCGCGGGGCCGATGAAGGCGAAGCTGGAACCGAGATACGCCGGGGCCTTACCCTTGGTCACAAGGATGAAAAAGAGGGTGCCCAGGCCATTCATCAGCAGCACGACGGCCGGGCTGATGCCGAACATGGCCGGCACCACGACCGAGGCGCCGAACATGGCGAACATGTGCTGAATGCTTAAGGGAATGGCTTGCCCCAGCGGGGGACGTTCTTCGACCTGGATGATTTTCTTTGACATAGGAAGCCTCCTCCGTGATGTACGGGGCATAGCCGTTCCATTTCATGGGCCGCAGGTATACCGCGGCGTGCCGCCGCGAACGGCGCCCCTTGTCGCATTTTGTCGCTTTTTCCATTATAGCATTCGCTGTTTGGACATGCAAGCGGCGCCGCGGGTATTTTTCGGATTTTTCCGGCGGCCGATTTGGCCCTTCCCAAGTGCGCCGCCGTGTGGTACTATACCGGTAAAGGCAAAAGCGAAGGGAGCGGCAAATATGAAAGAGATACATAAGGCGCGCTGGATTTGGACGCCGGGGGCTTTCTCGGTCAACCAGTATGCGGAGTTTACGGCGACCTTTCCCCTGGAGGCGGCATTTGCCCGGGTGCGGCTGTTTATCAGCGCCGATTCGCACTATGCCGTGTGGCTCAACGGCAAGGCGATCGACGCGTCCCCGTTTTCCGATTATCCCCAAAAGAAAACGGTGGACGAGGCGGACATCACCGCCTTCGTGCGGGCGGGGGACAACACGCTGTGCATTCTCGGCTATTGCCAGGGGGAGGACAGCTCGGTGTACCGGTTCGGCGCGCCCGGCATCCTGTTTGCCGTGCAGGCGGACGGCCGCACGATAGCGGCGAGCGGGAAGGACACGCTGTGCCGTCCGGCGCAGGCGTATGCCAGCGGGCCGATGGAAAAGTTCAGCGGGCAGCTGTCGTATGCCTTCCACTATGACGCGGATAAGGACGACGGCTGGCGCGAACCGGGCTATGTACCGGCGCCGTCCGCCGGCTGGACGGCGGCAAAGGAGACCGGCGCGTCGCCCGAGCTGGCGCCCCGTCCGGTGGAGCCGCTGCGCGTGCTGCCGCCCCGTCCGGCGCGCATCGCGTGCCAGGGTGTGTTTACCGACGAGGCGCCCGCCGGCACGCCCTGCGGCGATCGCATGCAGCGCGCGGCGCTGGCGTTCCGCACCGCGGCCGAGATGGGGGCGGGGATGGTGCCGCCCCCGCTGCCGTGCGAAGAGGGGATCCGCCTGGCCGCCGAAGGCGGCGACGGCCTGTTCCTCTTAGTGGATTTGCAGCAGGAGGAGGCGGGCTGGCTGCATCTGGACCTGGATCTGCCTGCCGGGACGCTTGTCCTCATCGGGTTCGGCGAGCACCTCGACGATCTGCGGGTGCGCGCGAGCGTGGGCGGCCGGCAGTTCGCCGCCGTTTACGGCGCCCGAGCGGGACGGCAGCAGTTTACCCATCGGTTCAAGCGGCTGGGCTGCCGCTATATACAGCTTCATATTTACGCCCGGGCGGCCACGGTGTACTATGCCGGTGTGCGCCCCACCGTCTACCCGGTTGTGTACCGCCCGGCCTTCACCTGCGCGGACAGCCTGCACAACCGCATTTTCGAGGTCGGCCGCCGCACGCTGGAGCTGTGCATGCACGAGCATTATGAGGACTGCCCCTGGCGGGAACAGGCGCTGTACGCCATGGATTCGCGCAATCAGATGCTCTGCGGCTACATGGCCTTTGAAGGCTATGCCTTCGCGCAGAGCAGCCTGCGCCTGCTCGCGGACGGCCAGCGGGAGGACGGCCTGCTCGAATTGTGCGCCCCGGCGCGGGTGGCCGTCACCATCCCGGCCTTCTCGCTCAGTTTTATCACCGCCGTGTGGGAAAACGTGCTGTACAGCGGGGACGAGGCTTTTGGCAGAGAGATGCTGCCGGTGGTGGAACGGATACTGGACGTTTTTCTGGAACGCCGGGCGGACAATGGGATGGTCCCCTGCTTCGCCGAAACGCCCTATTGGAACTTTTACGAATGGAAGGAGGGGCTCGACGGCGAGCCGATGATACGGGAGGCGGCGCCCTCCACCTTTGACGCGCCGCTCAACGGGTTCCTTTCGCTTGCGCTGGCCGATGCGGCGGCGCTGTACGGGCGGCTGGGCAACACGGAACGGGGGGGCGAGCTGCTGGCTGTGCGGGACGATCTGAACCGGGCCATGGCCGTTTTCTGGGATGAGGAGGAAGGCGCCTTCTGTACCCGGCTGGAAGAGGACGGCGGGAAGAGCCGCCATTTCGCCGAGCTGACGCAGGCGCTGCTGCTGTGCGCCGGGGCGGCGGGAGAGGAACAGGCCGCCCGTCTGCTGGAGCGGCTGGCCCGGCCGGACAACGGGTGGGTTCCCGTCACGCTGAGCAGCTACCTGTATAAGTACGAGGCGCTCATGCGGCGGCCGGATCGGTATGCCCCCGCGGTGATGGCGGATATCGCCCGGGTGTGGGGGGCGATGCTCTTTGCCGGGGCGACCAGCTTCTGGGAGACCGATTTGGGGGCGGACGACTTTGGCTATGCGGGCAGTTTGTGCCACGGGTGGTCGGCCGTGCCGGTGTACTTCTACTACCGCTATGCGTTGGGGGTACAGCCCGGGACGGACGAGCGGGCGCCGGTGTTCTGTGGCCTATATGAAGTGGGAGAAAGGGAGTCGGAATGAAACAGGTGTATTGGCTGTGCAACGCGCACATCGATCCCGTCTGGCAGTGGGACTGGGAAGAAGGGCTGACGATTTACCCGTTCATAAATAAACGGGTAAACCGTTAAAATTGATTCGCAAATTGCAAGTGCAAGTTGGACACCCGCATGAATAAAAATAGTTCGGCGTAAGCCGGACTTGACTGCCACACAGCAAGCACGGCTGGCGCTGTCAAGGATGCCGT
>CABSLQ010000036.1 GCA_902478605.1 uncultured Oscillospiraceae bacterium | reverse complement strand
GCAGCGCACACGAACCAGAGATGGGGTTGGCACGCTTGCATCCGTCCTTTCCGTTAAGATTTTGGTCTATATATAACGAAAAGGCCGCGCCACTCCCCGATCTCACGGAAAGTTGACGCGGCCTTTTGCGGTCGCTTGGATTTACTTGACTGATTCTCCCAGCCGAAGACGGCAGAAAAGGAAAAAGGCCGGATCATCCCCTGGGAAGGGAAAATCCGACCTTCTAACTCAAACCAAGACCCGCGATGGGGTCATCTTCTCAAACCTGAAAACAAGTATATTATACTATATATAGAGCTTATTGTCAATATCATATACAAGATAATATTTTGAGATAATCAGTTATCCATGAGAAACGCTGGGGTATGGCTATCTTTTCTATACTGCGAAGGAGAAAGACCGACTTTCTTTTTGAAAATACGAGAAAACTGTATCTGATCGGAATATCCGACGGAAGAAGCAATTTGCGACACGGAATAGGATGTTTCCCGAAGCAACCGTTTGGCCGTTTTCAGACGATACTGGAGAAGATATTCCTGTGGTGACACACCTAGCTTCCACAAAAACAAATTGCGCAAATACGCCCGGTTCAGATGCATCTGCTGAGCGAGCTGCATGATGGAAATTTTCTCAAAATAATGCTTCTCAATCCAAAGGATCGCTTCTTCCACATGAAGTTCCCGTGAAGACGACGAGCGGCTTTGAGGGGCTTCCTGCTTGGCGTGTCCCGCCAAGGCTAGACGCAGGATGCGATCCATTAAGAGAGGACGGTCGGGAAAGCTCTCAATCCGTTCCAGTGCGGAAATGAGAAGCCTGGAAACCATCTCCGCTTGAGGCGCCTCAAACGTACATATGGTTTTCCCCAAGCAGTTGGCCTCGGGAAAGTCTTCATATTCAAAACAGAACCAAATATAACTCCACGGCTTCTGAGACGAAGGAGCGTACTTGGCGTGATGCCCTTTTGGAATTAAAAAGCCCTGCCCGGTATGCAAACTCTGTCCGTTGAGATACCCCTCGCCGTCAAAAATGTAGTGCAGTACGGCATACTCCGGAATGCGCTGGATCGGCCCCTTGCTTGTCTGGCAGTATTCAAAGCCCACTTCGTAAATACGGCCATAGTCCTGCTTTCGGCGGTAAAACTGCGAGGACATATCGAACCAAGAGTTATAGGGCGTTTTAATCATGCGGCCATCGGGCAAGAGCAGAAAGGAATTGTCTTCGCTATCATAAACCGTTTTATTTTCAAAGCTGGCATCCTGCTCGAAACTGGACAATCTTCATTCCACGCTTTCCATGTTTTGTTGTTGAGCATAGTACGATTATACCATAAAATCATACGCTTATGTCATTGTCTTTTTCAACAAACGGTTTACACTTAAGATGTAAATACTATATGGTAAAGCAACAGATCCAACCGCTTTACCGCTCGGTGCGCACCTTTCCAACAAAACCAGCCCTGTTTTGGCAAATTCGGCCTTTTAGCTCAATTTGAGCTCAAAAGGAAAAATTTGAATGGGCAAAAGCAGCGGAAGGAGGAGTATAATCGGATTAAGAAGAAGGGCATTCTCCGCAGAACCGGAAAACAAACCATTTTTAGGAAGAGGAGATGCATATGCGTAAACTGAAAAAAGCGGCAAGCTGCTTGCTGGCGGCATCGGTTGTCCTCACGGGAACCGTCCTATTCCAGCCAGTGCATTCTTTGGCTGAGGGAACGGGAGATCGACTGGTTATTTTTGACGCAGATCCGGATAAGGCGGGTATTAGCGACGGCGGATCAGCGGAACACCCTGATATCACATGGAACGGCTGGAATGAAGCGACAGGCGAGAGTGTAGTAAAAAAAGACGAATCCACCCCGTATTACCGGGTGACGATTTCGGACAACAGCTACACAGGTTTAGCGACCATTCAGACAGGAATGAACTCAGCCGATAATCTGCGCGTTAACGCCTGGACGGTGAACGCCAGTATGCTGCAGGCTATCGCCCCCTATGTTCGTGCGGAGTTTGATGTGCGCTGGAACGGTTCTGAGCTTGCCGGTGAGAAACTGTATATTGTTCCCGCTTCTACTGAATATGCTATGTCCAATGTAGACGGCGGAACCTCGGGTGCGTTCGTAAAGGGGCTGGATCTCAGCGATGTCCCCGCCGGGCAATGGGTAACCTGTTCGGTGGATATCGACAGCTTCTTTGAAGGAAATTGGTGGGAAAGAGCCTTAGCTGTCGGCGTGTGGAACGGCAGCGGCGATATGCTGACAGCTCCCATTGAGCTGGATATCCGCCGTTTCCGACTGACGGTTAGCAGCGAGGACAAGACGGCGATACATAATGCGTTGAAGGATATAGATGGCATTACTACGCTGCAATGGTTTATTACCGACTGGGACGGCAGCTCGACAAACAGTTGGCTGACCGAGGATGGCCTGCAAATGGCGGAGGGCGTCTATAACTATTTTGAAGTACTGACGACCTATAATAAACGGAGCAGTTATAAGGTTTCCAACAGTTCTCATACGGTCACGAATTCCACCGCCGCCTCTAACGGCAGCATCGCCATTTCTGCCGCTAATGCCAAGCCGGGAGAGACGGTCATTGTTACAGCATCTCCGGTGGAAAGCTACTGCGTAGATACCATAACCGTTACGTACGAAGATGGCTTGGTCTATGTGAACAGGGGAACAGACACCACCTATACCTTTGTTATGCCGGACGGCAATGTGTCGGTCACGGCGACGTTTAAGGCTTCCGCTGCTGTTCCGCCGACATTCTCGCCTTCGGTACAGGTGACGAAGCGCACATCCGACAGCCTAACGCTGGAATGGACGGCCGCAAAGGACGCTGCCGGCGAAGAAATCACCTATAAGGTATATGCTTCGACCGAACCTTTTGACGGGACAGTCAGCGGAGAACCCAAGCTGATCACAACCGGAACAACCGCGACGATTACCGGGCTGGAAGCCGAGACGGCCTATTATCTGGCCATTACCGCCGCCAATGCGGCTGGTGGAACGGCCGTCTGGTCCAGCGAAAATTCCGTATCCACGACGGCCGAAAATACCAGCGAAGGCCAGTTGACCATCACGGCCGAAGTGGGAGTGGCCTATACCCTGTCGATCCCCACCTCGATGGGAACCATCACAGCAGCGGGCGACCATGAGGCTGGTACGCTGTATGCCTCCAGGCTAACGCTGGGGGAAAACGACAAGCTGACGGTGACGGCAGAGCACGAGGAAGTCCTCACTCACACCAACGGCATCAACACGCTGGCCTATGCATTGAAATCCGCCAGCCATGGCGGGGATGAAAAAACGGCGTATCAGCCTGTTGAATTTACCAAAGACAGTACCGTCGGTGAAGAGGGCGGTGTCGATTTGTATGTGTCGATCACCGAAGAGGACTGGAATGAAGCGGCGGCCGGAACCTATACCGATACGGTGACCTTTGCCGTTGCTTATACGGAAGGCTGACGGATACCGCCGCCGGCCGTGCGCGTGAGAGGGTATCAGCATGGATATGGAACCGACGATACAGGTGCAGACTCAGGCGGAAAATCACGGCGGAATCATCAAGGCCGGAGGCCGTAAGCTGCGCTGCTTTACCAAAAAACAGCTGAAGGCATTTCATCCAGGCGGCTATAAGCTGGCGGGAGAATGCCGCACCAAAGACCTGACCGGAGTAATGGCCAAAGACAGCGCGGCGCTGCGTCCACCCGGAACTTACAGCCGGTGGCGATATGCCGAAAAAGGGTATTGGAGCTGCGGAGAAAACCGGTATGTGGCCCTTTTGAAGCCGGCGTTGACCCAGCGGCTGCTGGTAGTGCTGGCGGGAATTATGGTAGTTGCCGGCGCCGTGCTGGCGGCTGTGTTTTGGCCGGACATCGCTGCTGTACCGCCGGTGTCGAATACGCCGAGCGTGTCCATCGACCCCCATGCGCAGGATTATGTCGGCGAAAAAAAACAGCCGAACAAAGGCGACCCCGATGCAGCCAACACCCAGATACCGGGGTACAAGTCTGTGGAAATCGACGCGGCCAGCGGCGAGCTGAACATCGCTCCCCATAATCCGGAGGGAAACCCCTGCTACTTTGTGATCTCGATCGAAACGGATGGCCAGGAAGTTTACAGAAGCGGCATGATCGCACCGGGACAGGCGCTCTACAACGTGAAAGCGGATCCTATTCCCGCGGCGGGGACTTATACGGCGACCATTCGATATGAGTGCTATCATTTGACCACGCAGACGCCTCTCAATGGCGCGGAGATCCAGGTTGATCTGATCGTACAATAGCGGAACAAATTGATATGAATGTGGGAGGTATAGAACCATGAAAAAGACAGCTTTTTTTGCAGCAATCGCTATGGCTCTTTCTGCGTTTTCCTTTCAGGCTTTTGCCGAGGAAATTTCGGCTCCCGGGAGTAAAGACCTGATCCTGAACGCGAACAAAGGCGTATCCTATACCCTCTCGATTCCTTCCGGAACCAAAATGGTGGATATCGCTTCGGAAAACGCCCAGGAAATCGGTGAGATCGGACTCACGTCCGCCAACTTCACCACCGGAAGCATAGACGTCACGATTACGTCGGCCAACAGTTTTGCGCTGGTAAACGGCGGTGTCCGTGTAGCTTACGAGCTGGACGCAGATAATAATTCGTACAACTTTGACAAAGAAGACGTCAGCGATACTCTGACAAAGGTGAACCTCACCGTTACCGACCCGGCTCAGGCTACGGTAGCCGGTGCCTATTCCGATACCCTGACCTTTACGGCCGCGGCCAATAACGTGGCTTGACGATGTTGCTTATGGGCGGCCACGTTAAGAGAAAGGAGGGCGTCCGATGCATATAAGAAAACGGCTGATCCGCGCTGTATGGTTGGCCGCTGTCTGCTGCCTGTGCCTGGCGCAGCCGGCTTTGGCGCAATCCACCAGCCTGGAACTGCGGGCTGAGGTAGCGGCGGAACATTCTGTCACGGTTGTCTGCGGCGAGGGAGGCCGCGTTACGCTGGAAGACGGCACCGCAGTAGACGTCTCTTTGCCTGTTCGGCACTACGAGAGCGTCGGCCTTGTCGTGCTGCCGGACACCGGCTACACGCTTCAAACATTTTTATATAACGGCGAGGACATGACCTCTCTTGTAGGAGATGACGGCATCGTGACGCTGCCGCCGGCGCTGCGCGACACGGAAATTCGCATCACGTTTGAAGCACAGCAGAGCAGTCCGGGCACAGGCGAGCCGAATCAAAGGATCCTCTGGCTATGCCTGCTTCTTCCCCTTGTGCTTCTATGCACGGCCTGGAGCCTGCGGAGGCCCCGGCGGCAGAGAAAAGAAGAATAGGCGAGCCAACGAAGGCGGAAAACTTGGCACTAGAAAGGAAATGAGAGATGCGTAAGCTGAAAAAATGGGTCAGCGGTTTGCTGGCCGCAGCGGTTATGGCAACAGGATTTGGAGGCGTGGTGCCTTTCACGTCTGTGGGAGCTTCCGGGACAGAGGCGGACGGCCAGGAGGAGGAACGGCTGGTAATCTTCGATGCCAATCCTCTGAACCTGAATCTCCGTGACGGCGATTCTGCGGCACATGGAGACTTCACCTGGAACGGCTGGAACGAAAGCACCGGGACAAGCGCGGTCAAGCTGGAGGAATCCACCCCGTATTTTCGCGTAACGGTCAAAGATAATACATATAAAGGGCTTGCGACCATCAATACCGGAATGCGCAATGCCGAGTTGTGCCGCACACATGGATGGTTCGTCGTTCCGGAAATCCTGGAAACCCTGAAACCATATATCCAAGTGGAATTTGATGTGCGGTGGAACGGCTCCTCCCTCGATGGTGAGAAGCTGTATATCATCCCGGCGGTTATATCGGATAATAGCTCCATGCATGATATTGGCGAAGGCGAAGCGGCCGCTTTGGTGAATGGCATGGATATGGGGGATATTCCCGCCAACCAGTGGAAGTCCATATCCCTGCCGGTGGACGCTTTCCCTGCCGAAGCATGGGGAACCGGTGCGCTGGCCATTGGCGTGTGGAACGGCAGCGGCGATGCGCTGACAGCTCCCATTGAGCTGGATATTCGCCGTTTCCGACTGACCGTCTCCCCAGCGGATGAAGAGGCCATCCACAATGCACTAAAGGCCATTCCCGGTATTGACGACATTCAATGGTTTACCGACGACTGGGAACCCGGAGGCGAGGACAATACAAAACTCGGCCTGGCCAAGGAACCGGATGGAACGGTCAATTATTTTACGCTGCTGACCCTGTATAACGCGGACAGTGACTACCGTGCCAAGCCGGCTGAGGAACCGCGCGATCTGGTGATCTGGGACGCGGACCCGGAGAAGGTCTCCAAGACTGACGGAGCCTCGGCCAGGCCGGAATGGACAATCCGGCCGGATGACAAACCGGGAGATACATGGGACTATCACTGGAGCTCCGCACCGAAATCCACCGGTACCAGCGTGGTGAAATACGATCAGGATATTCCCTATTATTCCTGTACTTTTACTGGTCAATGGGACGGCGGCGGAGCGATTCTGGAAAACGGCTTCAACAACCGGCTGGCCGACGCCAACATGGGATGGCTGGAGAAGCGTGAGATTCTGACGGCCATCAAGGACTATTTGGTGATCGCCTATGACGTATATGTAGAGGGAGACACCGGTGACTACACCCATATCAATTTTGAACCCGTAGCGGAATGGTCGGACAAGGGTCCCTGGGATGAATACGGCAATCTGGCAGGGGTCGATGTATATGAGGCCAACACTTGGGTCAGCCACACGAAGAAGGGTATGGAAACCTATCGTGAGGATGGAACGCATCATTGGTGCTGCGGTGACATCCTGGTGACGGTCGCCCGTGGGGAGGAAGGCCAAGAGGTCAGCGCCGATTCCCCGCTGACAGTTCATGTACGGCGGCTGCGTATCTCCTTGAACGAAGCCGATAAAGAAGCCATCAACGCCAAATTGGCAGCGGTCGAAGGCATTGACGACGTGAACTACTTTACCAGGGATAAGGAACTGCCCAAAGACGACGAGGGCAACACCGACTATTTCGCCTTGCTCACCGCCTATGATGCGCAAAGCAATTACAGCACCGGGCGGGCCTCCTATATCTTGCATGACGCCACCGATGCCGATGCACATGGTTCTGTCCAGCTCCCCGGCAGCACGGCCCGCGAGGGAGATACGGTACATATCGCCGCATCGCCGGACAACGGCTGGAAAACTGCCGGCCTGGCAGTTTCGCTGGCAAACGATCAGAAAGTGGAAGTAACCCGTACCGCGCCGAACGGCTTTTCCTTTGTGATGCCCGCCGAGGATGTAACAGTGGAGGCAACCTTTGTACAGGCGCCAACCAACGATGACAGCTATGTATTCTGGGAAGCCAATCCGGATAAAGCATCGCCCACTCAGACAAACGGCGCGTCGGTGGAGGAGATCCGAAAGTCCGACCCCAATGGCTTGCCCACATGGTCGAATCCGACCGGTACCGGCACCCTGCAGTTTGACGAAGACGTGCCGTACTATCGCGCGGAGATTACCAAGAACGACAGCAACGGGTTCATCCCCTTTCCCACCTTCCTGTTCTCCGGCACCCTGGGCTGGTCTGGAAACGCTGACGTGATGAAGGCGTTAACCGCCTATGCCTATATTGAGTTTGACGTGCGCCGCACCGGCGCAGAGGGCAGCGACCCGCAGCTGTATATGGGGCCTGCCACCGAGGGCAACGGCATAGCCGGAACCAGCAGCTCGAGCGGCACGTTTGTCAACGGCTATACACTGGACAGCGACGACATTGGCGAATGGGTAACCGTCCGGCAGGATGCGGAATCCTTCTATACCAACGGCAACTGGTGGAACGGCGATTTCGGCCTGGCCGTCTGGGGTGAGGGCGATAATGCCGTTACGGAAGAGGATCCGATCACGGTCGATATCCGCAACCTGCGGATGATGGTCAAGGAGAGCGACCGGCTGGCGCTCAACGAGACGCTCAGCCAGATTCCCGGTATTGATACCGTGAAGTTCTTCACTGCCGACTGGGAAGGCAATCCCCTGGAAATCGGCACCGACAGCGCAGGGAATAAGGACTACTTCTCCCTGTTGCAGGCGTTCGATGCCAAAAGCCCGTACAGCAGCCACTATGAGCCGCACGCCGTAACCGTGGAGGAAGCGGCCAATGGCAGCGCGGTTTCTTCCAAAACCGAAGCGAAAAAGAACGTTGTCGTAAAGATTTCTGCCGAACCGGCAGACGGCTACCGTCTGAGTCAGGTAGCGGTAATGGACAGCCAGAACAACCGCATCAGCACAACGCGGGTTGATGAAACTCATGTGGTGTTCACCATGCCGGACGACGCGGTCACCGTTACCCCCGTATTCGTTAAGCAGACCGACAAAATGCAGGTGCTGTTTTACGCAGAGTCGGTTTCCGCCAACAAAGATCCGCAATTCTCCGGCGAAACCACTCTTTCCTACGACGGACAGGGTTCGGCTTGGGACTTTAAAGTGACAAGCAACGAAGGCCTTATCACAATCTATGGCCTCACCAACACCTTTGTTTCGCAGCAGCTCCCGGAGGAAGCGGAAATCACCTTCCGCGCCAAGCTGACGCTGGCTGACGGTTCAACCAGCCGCCAGGTGACCCTGGGTGCGGAGGGCAGCGACAAGACCAAGGTGATTACCGTCGGCGCCGACTGGACGGAGTTCACCATTTCTGCGAGAGAAATTGCGGATAATCTGCCGTCCGCCCTCACCTTCTCTCTGGCGGAACGGCAGGTCGGAGATGTTTTGTCCATTTCGGAAATCCAGATCTGGAGCAAATCGGCTCCGGGCAAAACCATTCAGGAACGCTTTGAAATGGCGTTCGACATGAGCGACTATCCGGTGAGGGATACCAACGAAGAGATTGGCATCATCGGCGATCCGGACGGGGACGTCACCCCCTGGGAACCCATTTATAACAACGAGCGCCCCAGTATGCTGGGCTGGAACCTGGCGTGGTTTGCCCAGTTCCGCGGCGAAAGCCCCTGGTATATTTCCCCGAATAAGGAGAACATGGGCAAGGATTACTACCAACTGGACTTTTATCATCCCAAGGATCAAACCCTTACCCAGGGCGATATGACCTCCTATTTGGAGGAAGGCTATCTGGAATTCTTCATCAAAGCCGATGAAGACGGCCTGACTGTTCCAATCGTGGTCACGTCCACCCCTGCCGACGGAAGCGAATTCAACGTTCCGTTCCGCGTCACCTATGACGCTTCCCAGGCGCGGCCGGACGGCTATATGCGTGTGCGCATACCGCTGACCTATCTGGCAGCCATGGGGCTCCCGCTGGATTCGATTCGATGGATACATATCCAGGGCATTCAGCCGATCGAGTCCGGGTTCTACCTGTCTGCGTTTACCTTCTTCTCCAACGTGGCGGTGGATCAGCCCGAACCAGAGCCGGAACCCGAGCCCGAGCCGCCGACGGATTTCCCGTTCCACCTGGATACGAGCCTGGTAAATGCGGTATTCGATTTCGAACAGATGACGCTGACGGTGGAGGAAAACACGCCCATTTGGGAGCTGCTCAGCGGCCTTATCTTTGACGAAGAGAATGTCGGCGTACTTTTCTTTGACGCGGACGGCTCCCCGATTACAGACGACAGCGTTGTACTGGCGGAAGGCATGACCATGATTGTGCAACGGGACAGCTATGATCTGGGCGAATACGACATTTTGGTGGTAGAAGCCGGTACGATTGTCGTTCCGGACACCGGCGTTGCCGCCCACGCCCTCCCGGCAGTTCTGCTGGGCGTTTCCGGGACGCTGCTTGCTGTTACAGCCAAACGAAAAAAGAACGGTAAAAAGCAGTTGCATAAAGTCTGATGTCTGTCCTGATCAGAAAGGAGTATTTTCATGAAAACATGGTATAAACTGACAAGCCTGTCGGCGGCTGTGCTGATGCTGCTCAGTCTGGCCGCGTGCGGCGGGACGGCGGGTGAAACGTCAAGCGGCGCGGGCACTACCAGCAGGATTGGTGAAACGGAAACTTCCAGTGAGACAACGACAACGCAGAGCGGCGATGTCTCTTCTGAGACAGAATCCAGCGGCGGCACCACGAATCCTTCCAGCGGTACCAAAGATCCTACGCAGGGGATTTCTAAGCCGGGTACCACAACGACCACAAACAAAAAAACGGAGCCGTCTTCCGGCGGGGTGGTCGACGAGAACCTGGAGCAGAAGTACAAGAATCTCAAGGGCAGGAAAATCACCGTGGTCGGCTGGTGGGATCCCACCCCGTCCGGCACGGAAGATTATCAGATGATCCTGGAAGTGGAGAAGAAATTCAACTGCGATTTGGTGGAGCGCAAGCTGACCGATTATGCGCCGTTGTATTCCTCGATTCTGGCCGGTGACCCGATTGCGGATCTGTTTGTACCCCGCGACGTCCCCATCCTGAATATGGCGAACAAGAATATGCTCACAGCACTGGATACGCTGCCCAGCATGGACGTGAACGATCCGCTGTGGAATAAAGCGGTCACTGCGGAAAGCACGCTGGACGGTCACGTCTATGGGGTAACCCAATCGGTGGCACGCCGCAGTATGCTGGCATACAACAAAACCATGTTTGAGCGTAACGGCTGGTCGGATCTGTATACCCTGAGCACACAAGGAAAGCTGACCTGGGACGTTCTGTACGACATCATGGGCAAGGCAGCTCAGGTGGACGCCGGCGGCAACGTCACCCGGTATGGGCTGGTTCCCAAATATGATTTCGGCAATCTGGGAGCCTTCCTTTTGAACATGAACGGCGTCCAGGTGGTTACCCGGCAGGGTACCAGCAAAACCCTGTCCTATACGCTTAACGGCAGCAAAGCCACCAATGCGCTCAATACTCTCCAGAAGTGGAGCGGCACCAAAGGCGCCATGTACGATGTACTGGGCAAAAACTGGGACAGCGCCTTTCCCACCTTTACCGATGGGAAGGCCGCTATGCTGATCGTTGACGAGAACAGTATGTCTCAGTTGAGCAGCGTAGACTTTGAGGTCGGGCTGGTTATGTTCCCGCACGGGCCGGACGCTTCCCAAGACGTGGCCTTTTTGGAGCCCAGCGCCACGGTTATTCCCGCCGGTGTATCCAATCCCGACGATGTGGCGCTGTTCTGGACTGTTTATAACGCATACAAAGCACAAAATAAGAAAGAGACCCTTTTTGACTCCCTGAGCGACCCCAGCGTAAAAGCGACCTACGACGCGGTGGAAAAAGCCATGAATTCCGGTAACCATGTGTACGACTACGCCGAAGCGGTCGGCTTGGACCAGGAAATCTACCGGCAGGTGGCAGCAGGCAGCACGACGCCGGCCGCAGCGATCCAGTCCATTCAAAATGAGGCAAAAGGAAAGATTTCGGACTTCTGGAAATAACGAAAGGAGGTACCAGCCATGAAACATCTCGTCAAGGGAGTTGCCTTGCTGCTCGCCTCTTTTCTGCTGCTGACCGGCTGCAACGAGCACGAAAACAACCCCTCTTCCAATCCGGATTCCAGTACCACCACACAGGGGGCGATCACGACGACAGAACCGAGTGAAACGAATGGGACGACGACTTCCACAACTTCCTCCGAGCAAACCACGACGACCAGCCAGGAGCCGGTTGTTACGGATCCAACCGAAGGCACTGACCCCACACAGACGCCGGTGACGGCCCCTTCCGTTACCAAGGTGATGTCGGCCGAGCAGGGAAAAAATTACCTTATCGTACGGCCGACCGTGAACCATCCGGGCGTTGTGGAAATGGACGCGCAGTATGAAATCTCCGTTTCGGACAAAATGCAGAACGTATTTGCCTCGGATGACTTTACCCTGCAGGCAGATAACGACGCTGTACAAATCAACGGCAACGTGTTGACCATCCCGTGGTCTGTGCGTTCTTCCGGTCAATCGGTTACGGTCACGGCGCACCTGAAGAATGAGCCGGTGAAGGCTGGCAGTTTCACTTTCGAGTTCCAGCAGTTCCAGCAGTTCCAGGAGACTCCCACCTTCGTGGATGACTTCAATACGCTCGACAAAGATACATGGGAGCTGTTCTATACCGAAAAGGGCTCTCGATGGGGCGAAATCGAGGACGGGAACCTGGTGTTCCGGATCGAAAAAGAGGGCGACACGCTGTATGAAATGCAGACAAAAGAGTTCGCCCAGGCTTACGGTTGCTTCTCCGCGCGCATTGATATGCCTAAATCCGGACAGGCTAACGCCGCCTTTTGGATGAAGACGGATGACGGCGTCCGGTATATCAAAAATCCCGCCATGCCCAACGCCAGCGGCGGAGAAATCGACATTGTGGAATACTTCCCCACCTGGGGCGATCAGCGTCTGTCCACCGCCCTGCACTATTACGCCTGGCATCCCAATTATATCCAGAGCGTGGGCGATGACAGCATCCAAGTGGACGGGAATATCCGGGACGGATATCACGTGTATTCCGTCGTGTGGACGCCGACAGCCATTTACTGGTACTTCGACGACCAACTAATCAATTCCTATACCGGCGAAGGCGTGGCGGAAGGCAGCGGCCCTCTGAACCTGCTGCTCCAGCTGAACCCGGAATATCCGGAATTCGATGAGGACGGCAATCAAATCGAAGGTTGGGGCGGAATGTACGACGGGACCGGCTTCCCCTATGAAATGAAGACAGACTGGGTGAAAGCCTGGGCCCTGGCTTAATCGGTTTTCCTCTTTTGTTTTCAAGCAAAGTCCGGTTTAAATCGGCCGCGGGCATTTAGACGGTGCCGAGGCAAGAAACAGAGCGTCCCGGAAAGCGGCCCTTTCCTACGAGTAATTCCCGGCCGCTTTCCGGGAGCTGTTATTTTAAGGTAATTTTCATCAATTTAGGAATAACGGATAGAGGTGTTGAATGTGTCTGTCTTCCACCGTCGCAAGCCCAGTGCGTTGATATACCGCCGTGAACGCAAGGGATATTGGTTTGTGGCTCCTTTTGCTATCGGATTTTTCCTGTTTATCCTGTTTCCCATGCTGCAATCGCTGATATACAGCTTCAATAATGTATCCTTTGATGGGGCGTTGCATCTGGATTTTATAGGGCTTGAGAACTACCGGCGTGCCTTTCTGGTGGACACGGAGTATCGCGAGCTGCTGGTTAGCTCCGTAGGCAGTATGCTGATATCTGTCCCCATCATTCTTATTTTCAGCGCGGTTGTCGCCGTATTTCTCAACGGTACTTTTCCGGGGCGTTCCGTTTATCAGATTATATTTTTTATCCCTGTCATTGTATCCTCCGGAATCCTTCCCGATCTTCTGAGCAGCGACATGATCCGCCAGTCCATCATTAACGTGGCCTCCACGACGACGAGCGAAACGGTTTCGTCTTTCGACACGACGGAAATGACCTCACTTTTGATGAACCTGAACTTTCCGGCGGGCTTTGTCAACTACATCATGTATGCGATCACCAACATCTTGGAGGTCGTGAATTCTTCGGGCATTCAAATCCTGGTATTTCTCATCGCGTTAAAATCGATCCCCCAATCTTTATACGAAGCGTCCAGTATTGAGGGCGCGACGGCTTGGGAGAGCTTCTGGCGGATCACCTTCCCCATGATCCTTCCCCAGGCCTTGGTGAACGTGACCTATACCATCATCGACGCCTTTGTAAACAATGTAAACCCGGTTATGGAAAGCATATCCGAATACAACTATGTCCGGTTCCAGTTTGGTTATGCGGCCGGCCTATCCTGGGCTTATTTTCTCATTATATTAGTCATTACGTTTGTGCTGACCGGCATTCTGAGAAAAGCGATACGGCATTACGCCTGACGACACGGAGGAAGTAAGATGCGTACTAAAAAACTGGTAAAACGGATTAGCGTCTCCGTGCTGCGGTATTTCATATTAACAGGGCTGAGCTTTTTGATCCTGTATCCTCTGGTGGTTACCGTACTGATCTCCGTCATGTCGCCCTCGGATTTTACGAATTCGGCCGTTCGGTATTTGTCTCTGTCCCCGTCCCTGGAATTTTATAAAAACGCCGCGATTTTCCTGGAGTACGGTTCCACAGTGCTGCGCTCCGTATTGCTGAATACGGCGTTATGCCTTTTCGAAATTCTATCCTGTACACTGGTTGCGTATGGATTTGCCCGGTTTTCTTTCCGAGGGAACGGCTTTTTATTTGCGTGCGTTTTATTAACGCTTCTGATTCCCACCAGCGCCTATTTTACGCCGCTGTATCTATCTTTCAGCAGCTTCGGTCCCTTCCATTGGAACCTGCTCGAAACGCCTGTCCCTCTGTTTTTGTTGTCCGCCACCGCTCTGGGCTTAAAAAACGGGCTGGTGATCTTTATCCTCCGCCAGCACTTCAGAGCCTATCCCAAGGCGTTGGAAGAAGCGGCGTCCATTGATGGTGCAGGAACCTTTTCGGTGTTCTGGCGTATCATGCTGCCCGGCGCGGTTTCGGTGATGGCCACTTGTTTTGTCCTGATTTTCGTATGGAAGTGGACAGACCCCACTTATACTACCGTCTTCATGCCTGATCAGGAATTCATTTGGACAAAGCTGGCTTCTATTGAAGGAAATATGTCGCTTCTTCCGGGCGTTGACAAGGACGATGTGTATTACCGCGCCATATTACAGAACGCCAGCCTGGTGCTCTATCTGATCCCTGTTTTGATCGTTTTTGTGTTGGGAAAGCGTTTCCTGGTAGAGAGTGTAGAAACGACCGGCCTGGTCGGGTAAGGAGGAAAAGTGACATGAAAGTCAGGAAAACGGCAGCCGGCCTGTGCGCGGCAGCTTTTATGCTGACCGCGACCGGAATCACCGCCTATGCACAGGATCCGGTACAGAACCCGGTTGTACAGGAAAATGTCGAAGCGGCCGAAGCGGTTTCCTCCGAAAAAACATACGACGGGTATTTGACGGAACATGACGCCTGGCCGCTCATCCAGGAAAGCATCCCTGTGGAAATACATACACGTATCCCCGCGGGAACGTCGTACACTGTACATTTCTCCGCTCCAAAAGGGCTGGCGGCGCTGCGTCTAACCTACCGACTGGAGGAAGGGGACGGACGCAACGGGGAATTCCGCGTGGAATTGAACGGCGGGCTTCCCTTCAGCGAAGCCTCCGGAATTCAGTTGAACCGGCAATGGCAGGGAGAGCTTCCCGAGGAAGACGAACGAGGGAATCAATACTCCGTACAGCTTACGGAGAACCGGGAATGGCAGACGGCCGTAGCGCGGGCATCTTCCGGCTATTATCTGGATCCCCTGTTGTTTGCTTTGGAAGAGGGAGAAAACACCTTGACCATCACAGCAGAAAAGGGCGACATCGAACTGGACGCTCTGGAATGGATCCCTGGCGAGGAACTGTATCCCGAAGGGCCGTCTGGTGCTTCGAGCAGCACGGAAGCTGAACCTATCCGCGTTCAAGCGGAATACCCCGCGCTGCGCTCCGACAGCGCGATTGTCGAATTGTGCGATCGCACAACGCCGGATATGACGCCCTCCTTCACCGGCCTTCAATGCTGGAATGCCCTCGGCGGATCCGGCTGGTCTCAGATTGGACAGAACGTGACCTGGGAAGTGCAGGTGGAAAAGAGCGGATATTATTCCCTGGCGCTGCGCTATAAACAGAATTTTTCCAGCGGAAAATCTTCGGTGCGGCGACTGCTCATCGACGGTAAGGTGCCGCCGGAAGGGCTGAAATATCTCACATTTCCTTATAAGAACGGCTGGAATGTGCTGCAACCGGCGGATGCAGACGGAAATCCCTATCTCGTGTATCTGGAAGCAGGCAGCCATACGCTGACGCTGGAAGTGAGCTACGGTGAAATTTCTACGGCGCTGCATACTGCGGAGGATTCCTTGTATGCGCTCAACACGATCTATCGCCGCATCATCAGCCTGACGGGCTCCACTCCGGACGAATACCGGGACTATCAAATCGAGAAGTACCTGCCGGATGTTATCGAAGATATGAAGGAGCAGCTCACGATTCTGACAGAATTGTCTGAGGAATTATACGGCGACGAGAACAGCGGAGAAGATGCCGCCTCGCTTACAAAAATCATGTGGCAGCTGGAGCAGTTTATCAAATATCCGGAAAACATTCCCGCCAACCTGTCTCTCTATCTGAGCAATGTCACGGCAATGAGCCAGTGGATACAGGATCGGCAGTCGCAGCCGTTGAGCTTGGATTATCTGGAGCTGGTTCCCGCCGGAACGGAACACCAAGCGCCGCACGCCTCTTTCTTTCAAACGATTTGGTTTCATATACGGCAGTTTCTCCAGTCCTTTTATGAGGACTACGGCGTAGTCGGCGATCTGAATCAGGGAGAGGAATCCATTGAGGTCTGGATCCTTCAGGGACGGGATCAATACCAAATCCTAAAGGAGCAGATCGACAGCGACTTTACAGCGAACCACGGCATTCCGGTCGATCTTAAGCTGATTACGGGCGGGTTGATTGAAGCGATCGCCGCCGACATCGCCCCGGACGTGTTCCTTTTTGCCAATGGAGTGGAGCCGGTGAACTTAGCTCTGCGGGAAGCGGTTATGGATTTGTCCGCCTTTCCGGATTATGAAATCGTAGCGCAACGGTTTTCCAAAGAGGCCATTGTCCCATTTGAACACAACGGCGGTGTCTATGCACTGCCGATTACGCACAATTTCCTGATGATGTTTACGCGGGATGATTTGTTGCAGGAACTGGGCCTTGAGGTACCGCAGACATGGGACGACGTCTATAATATGCTGACCATCCTCCAGCTGAACAATATGGATTTTGCCTATCCTATTCCCAGTAATCAGGATGTTTCCAGCTATGCGCTGCTGCTGTTTCAGGAACAACCAGATTTTTATGAGGATGATGGAAAATCGACGGCCCTGGATACCGGCGCCGCTATGAACGCCTTTGAAAAATGGATTTCCTTGTACAGAGAATACGACCTGTCCAAAGAATACAATTTTGTCAACCGATTCCGCACCGGCGATATGCCAGTGGGGATCGTGGATTTCAGCACATACAACACCCTGGAGGTATCCGCACCGGAAATCCGCGGTCTGTGGAGTATGCACCCGGTGCCGGGTACGAAGCAGGCGGACGGCACCATTGTGCATAACAGCGTCAGTACGGTGACTTCCGCAATTATCCTGGCCGATACAAATCATCCCGAGCAAAGCTGGGAATTCCTGAAATGGTGGACGGATGCCCCGGAGCAGCTGGCCTTTGCCACCGCTATTGAAAACCGTATGGGTACGTCGGCGCGTTTTGCCACGGCAAACCTGGAAGCTTTCGAGCAGCTTCCCTGGACAGAAGCGACCCTGGAGGCCCTGCAGGAGCAGCGGGAAACGGCATTGTCCGTCAAGCAGGTGCCGGGCGGTTACTTTTTATCCCGGCATATCGACAATATATTCCGAGCGGTCATTGACCGCAACGCGAATCTGCGGGATACCGTGCTGGAATACACCGAAATTATCGACGCAGAAATCACGCGCAAACGTTTGGAATTTGGATTGGATGTGAATGGAGAATGAAAGGGGCCTTCCGCACCTTAAAAAAGCATGGGTTTTGCTACATCTATCTGCTGCCCTTTTTCTCGCTGTTTGCACTGTTTGTGATCGCGCCGGTGGTGGTGGCCATTGTGCTGAGCTTCACGGACTTCAATATGCTGCAAACCCCGGACTTTGTATGGCTGGATAACTATTCCGTTCTCCTGTCGGGGGACAATATATTTATCAAGTCCGTCGTCAACACGCTGACTATGGCGCTGGTTGTCGGCCCGGTTTCTTACATAGGTTCGCTGTTGCTGGCGTGGCTGCTCAATGAACTGCCATCCAAGCTGCGCACGGTTATGGTGTTTTTGATTTACGTTCCCTCGATCTCGGGCAACGCTTTTGTCATCTGGCAACTGCTGTTTTCCGGCGATCAGTTCGGCTATATCAACTCGGTGCTATTGCAGTTTGGCCTGATCAACGGACCGATCCAATTTTTAAGAGATACGGCGTACATGATGGCCGTTGTAATCATCGTAACAGTGTGGACGAGCATGGGTACACAGTTCCTCTCTTTTGTGGCGGGGCTGCAAGGGATGGACGAGGCCCTGTACGAAGCGGGCGCCATTGACGGGATTCGGAACCGCTGGCAGGAACTGTGGTATATCACCCTTCCCCAGCTGAAACCTCAGCTTTTGTTTGGCGCGGTTATGTCTATTACCGGAGCCTTTACGGTCGGTACGGTTGGGCAGCAGCTTTGCGGCAATCCCAGTACCGATTATGCGGTACACACCATGGTCAACCATATGCAGGATTATGCCACGACGCGGTATGAATTCGGCTATGCCTGCGCGATCGCAACCATACTGTTTGCCGTGATGGTTCTGCTGAACGAGCTGATTAAGCGCCTGCTGAACAGCGTAGGCAGATAAGGAGGAGACAACATGAAGCATTCGGTAGGGAGAGCTTCCTCCCGCAGCGTATGGTCCCATATAGGCAATTTTCTTTTCCTGCTGCCGATCGCGTTATTCATGGCGCTTCCTTTGGTGTTTTTGGTATCCAGCGCCTTCAAGCCAATGAACGAGCTCTTTTTGTTTCCTCCCAAGTTTTTCCCGGAACGGCCAACCATAGCGAATTTCCAAGACTTGTCCTCCCTTTTAGGGGATTCGTGGCTACCGTTCTCCCGGTATGTGTTCAATTCTTTGTTTGTAACGGTCATCGGCACCGTCTGTAACGTGCTCTTTTCCTCTATGGCGGCCTATGTGCTGTCCAAATTCAAATTTCCGGGGAGCAAAGTGCTGTTTCAGATTGTGGTTCTGTCCCTGCTGTTTTCAACAGTCGTGACCACGATTCCGAACTATATCATCATGACTAAGCTGCATATGGTGAATACCGTGTGGGCGCTGATCCTCCCCCTCATCCCCAGTTCACTCGGCTTGTTCCTGATGAAGCAGTTTATGGATCAGATGGTGCCGTACACCCTGTTGGAGGCGGCGCGCCTGGATGGAGCCGGCGAAAATCGGATTTTCTTTTCGATCTGCCTGCCCCTGGTACGGCCGGCGTGGATGACGCTGATCATTTTTTCTTTTACGGGAATGTGGAACACAACGGGCGGCGTGATGATTTTCGACGAAAAGCTGAAGACGCTGCCCACGGCGCTCAACAACATAGTAGCCGGCGGCATCGCCCGCACAGGAGCCTCAGCCGCCATTGCGTTTATACTGGTTCTGCCGCCTGTTATTGTGTTTTTGCTGGCACAGTCCAATGTGCTGCAAACAATGGCCACATCTGGCATGAAAGATTAAGAGGGTACGACGGATGAAATGGAAAAATAATCGAGCGATACGGCTTATATGGTTATCCCTGGCCCTCATGCTGGCCGGAACACTCAGCGCATCCGCCTTCAATTTCCCAGATTCGCCGTCTTACAACTACTTTACCGACGGTACTAGGATAAGCGCCCCGGAAGCGTATGCGATGGAAGAAGAGCTAACTTTACCGGATCTGGGTGTAGAAGGTACAGGATCTATTGCGGATGCGGCCTCCTATGACGGCAGGCTGTTTCTGCTCGATCAGCAGGGAAACCGCGTCATTGTGGTGGATGAGCAGGGAAACTTGTCCGCCGTTTTAGGCGCCGACGCCGGCTTGTCCCAGCCGGAGGGCTTTTTTGTATCCCGCTCCGGTATGCTGTATATAGCGGATACCGGCAACGCCCGTATTGTGAAAATGGATTCACAGGGAACGGTGCAGGCGATTGTTCCAGCGCCGGATCCGGCTAAAACCATGTCCGAGGTAGAGTATGCCCCCATCCGCGTTGTGGTGGATGCGGCGGAAAGGCTGTACGTGCTGGCACGCGACGAAACGAACGGCATCTACCAGCTCAATATGCAGGGAGAATTTTTAGGGTTTTTCGGCTCGGTTCCCGTGAATCCCAGTATAACCGAGCGATTGTGGCGTATGGTGTCTACCAAGGAGCAACGGGCGCGTATGCTACTGTTTGTTCCCACCGAATACAGCAGCATGGATATCGACGAAGCCGGCTTTATTTATACGACGGTGGCGACCAACACCGACAGCGATATGCTGAGTTTTATAGAGAGCGGGGATACGCAGCTGGCACCCATCCGGCGGCTGAACTCCAAGGGCAAGGATGTACTTCTGCGTACCGGATCGCTACCGCCGGCCGGTGATGTCGAATTTCCGGTTACGGCGTCCCGTGAGGGAAACGCCTCCCGTTTTATCGATATCGCCGTGCAGGACGACGGCCTGTACAGTGCGCTGGACAGCACACGTTCGCGTGTCTTTACGTACAGCAGCGATGGGGATTTGCTGTATGTCTTCGGCGAAAACAACGAAACGGCCTCCGGACTGCAAAATCCAGTGGCTCTGTGCTACTGGGGCGAAAAAATTGCGGTTGTTGATCAGGGCAATGCTTGTGTGAAAATCTTTGCGCCTACGGCTTATGCCGTGGCGCTGAATCAAGCGGTTATTGAAGAAAAGGAAGGCAATTACGAGCAGGCGGCGCTCCACTGGGATGCTGTACTGGAGCAGCATTCCACCAGCAGTCTGGCCTATATGGCGAAGGGCCGGGAGTGTATGCGCAGCAAGGATTATACCGAGGCCATGAGCTGGTTCCGGCTGGCAGACAGCCAAGAATACTACTCCAAGGCATTCCGGCTTTACCGGCAGGAGGGCTTAGGCAATATCATCGGTTGGGTAATCCTTGGGCTGGCGGTTTTATGCGTTGGCGTGGTGCTGCTCCAAAAATGGAGAAAAAAGCGGCCGGCTAAAGCCGCTGCCGCTCCGTCGCCGCTGTCTCAGACAATGGCTGGCGTGCGTTACGGCGCCTATATTATGCGGCATCCGTTCGACGGCTTTTGGGATATGAGCTTCGAAAAACGCGGAAGTCTCAAGGCTGCGACCATCATTCTGGCTTTGGTGACATTGATTAACCTGGTGAGCATGGCCGGCACGGGATATATCGTGGCCGGAAGCCATCTGGGCGAGAATCTTTTGGTGCAGGGGTGCCTTGGCATTTTGGTGCCGGTGGCCTTATGGTGTGTGGCGAGCTGGTCGATGACTACCCTGATGAACGGTTCCGGCAGTATGGCCAACATTTATATGTATACCTGCTATTCGCTGACTCCCCTGTTGTTCGGCCAGCCGGTTTTAATTTTGCTGAGCCATATCATTACCACAGACGAAGCGGCCATATATACGATTTTGCAGATGCTGTTATACATTTGGGTGGCGTTTCTCCTGTTTTCAGGAACACTGACGGTTCATCAGTATACGCCTAAAAAGACTTTGGCCGCCATCCTCGTGACGATCGTCGCTATTGCCGTGATTCTTTTCCTGCTGTTGCTGGGCATGACCATTCTGCAGCAGATGACCGGCTTTGTGCAAAATCTTTATGAAGAGATCCGGATGCGGACATGACGCTCGGAGGCGGTGAGCTTCAACCGCTGGTCAAGCGTATCGAAAGGGCGTGACAATTTTGAAACGAAGGCTTGTAAAAAAGCTGATACAATGGGGAATATCCGCAGCGGTCCTGGCGGCCTTGGTGATTGCCTTTTTATGTCTGCCATCGGGAAAGACCTTGAACTACGGGATGACCGAGGGTAAGATTGCATTTTCAGAGGGCGCGGAGGATATTACGGATATGGTGCTGTCCGGCTCTTCCTATGTGGCTGCGCAGAATGGGCGCTTTTCGCTGGAGCTGACAAGCAACGCGGATATCGTGGTGCGCAGCCTGGAAACCGGCCGGGTTTGGGAAGCTGTCCCTGCCGGCACAGCTTCCCAAGGCGGCCGCTATGCTTCTTCTCTCACCCTAACATACTATTCTGGGAATGCGCCGACGACCCTGTACAGCCAAGAGCACTGCGTCGATAAAGAGCAGGTGCGGGTATTTGCTGCAGATCAGGGCGTGGATGTGGAATATATCTTCGGGGAAATGGAATCGGATTATATATATCCGGATCAGATTTCCCAGTCGCGTATGGAAGAAGTGTTTTCTAAGCTGGACGAGGAAAGCGTGGCGTA
The DNA here is from genome assembly GCA_902478605.1 of uncultured Oscillospiraceae bacterium. Lineage (GTDB taxonomy): Bacteria > Bacillota > Clostridia > Oscillospirales > Acutalibacteraceae > UMGS856. Next base: position 10,788 of record CABSLQ010000036.1, on the reverse strand, counting down.
TTTACAGCGGCGCTATACGCTGTATAGCCTAGATACGGCGGAAGGCGCCACCCGTGACTATCTGCTGAGCGAGTACCCCAGGCTTGCTGAGGAGAACCTGTATATCCTGACCGACGCTCCCAATAAAAATGTGCAGAGGCGCACGGACGAGATTTTCCGCGCAGCCGGCTATACCGAAGAGGATCGGCTGGCGGACAGCTCCGGACAGGATGCGGTGCAGGAAAATCCCCGCACGTTCAAGGTGCGCGTACAGTACCGCCTGACAGAAACCGGCTTTACCGCCAGCGTCAATATGCAGGATACCGTTTTTTATCAGGATTATCCTCTGACAAATATTGAACTCCTCCCCAACTTTGACAGTTTCGGCGCGGGGGAAACCGGTTATATGCTTGTCCCGTCCGGAAGCGGCGCTCTGGTGCGCGTGGACGGAAGCACCCAGGCAGAACAGGCGCTGTCGCTGCCGGTTTATGGGCAGAATGCCGCCTTGACGCAGCAGATGGACACGGCTCCGGCGATTTGCACCCTTCCGGTTTTCGGCCAGTATAAAAACGGAAGCGGATTTCTGTGCATCGTGGAGGATGGAGCGCAGCAGGCCGAATTCCGGATAAACAAGTCGGCCTCGTATTCCGGCGTGTACCCGGCGTTTATGACCATCGACACCGGCGTCTACCAGATGTCGACAAACACGGATACCAGCTTGTTCGCTTCCGAGTTGGCACTGGATACGCTGTCGGCGGAATATGTGCTGCTGCCGGAAACCACGGAGAAAGCAGCCTATTCCGATATGGCTAACGTATATCGGCAGCGGCTGGAGGAACAAGGAGTTCTAGGCGACACCGTCGAACAGGATTCCCCCCGCCTTCTGGCTGAAGTCATCCACAGTGTTTCGTATCGGAAGCAAGCGGCTGGTCTGGTGCCCGTTATTCGTGAATATGCGATGACGACGTTTGCGCAGACCGGCGATATGGCGGCGGAACTGGGCGAATTGTTGGGAACGGAGAACGTGGCGCTGCTGCTGAGCGGGTGGAACAAGCAGGGGCTCAATTGCCAACTGCCCGGTTCGACAAAAATCAGTTCGGCCGCCGGCGGAGAAAAGGAATATACCTCCCTACTGGAACGTCTCACACAGCTGAACACGTCTGTATTTGCCAATTGGGAATTTACCACCGCCTGGACGTCGCGCCTGCACGGCTATTTCCCGCTGTCCAATTCAGCCAGATCGCTGAACAACAGCATTGTCAACCTTTCGCTTGTAGACATTCAGTCGGGCACATGGTCGGAAACATCTTATCAGCTGGTGTCGCCGATGCGTTTTGCGTCCCTGTGGGAAAAAATATGCGATCAGGCAGTACAGACCGGCGGGATCGGTGTATCACAGCTCACCTCCACCCTTTATGGGGACTATGGCGCCGGCTCTACGGTCACCCGTCAGGAAGCCATGGATACGGTTCAGTCGCTCCTTCGATCCATGAAGGACAGCGGAGCCGCCATTTTGGGAACCGGCGGGAATCTGTATGCCTTGCCTTATCTGTCTTATATTGATCAACTGCCGGCGACCTCTTCCCAGAACAATCTGTTTGACGAGGATGTCCCCTTTGTTCAGATGGTTCTTCACGGGCATATTGCCTATTCCGGCGGCACAATGAATAAGGAAAGCGATCCGGACAAGGCGCTTTTACAGCGAATCGAAACCGGAAGCGATCTGCGGTATACCCTGACGGCCAACCCGTTTGACGAGCTGTATCAAACCTCTTTTGACGAGTTGTATAACAGCCAGTATACGCAAAACAAGGAACGGATCATCGAACAGTATACCGTTTTGCGGCAGGCGCTGAGCGGATTGTCCGATCAGGCGATAATAGCGCATGAGTCGTTGAGCGGTACGGTTAAAAAGGTCACTTATGAAAACGGGACGTGCTTATATGTAAACTACGGAACCTCGGATTACCATGACGGCGATGCGGTGGTGAAAGCCAAAAGTTACCTGCGGGTAGACGCATGAGAGAATGTTTTGGAGGAGTAAAGAATTATGTCAGCCAATTTAATTACAAAGCCATCCGACCTGGCGTTCAGTTATTACTGTACATGGCAAACGCAGAATTTCGGAAGGCCCAGCGCGATCAAGGAGACCAATCCGGAAGCGTTTATAGGCGGGGACGGGGCGGAAAAAGCACGGGATTTTTTGAACGAAAAACATATGACCGAGCAAAAGGGTCTGCTTTCTCAGTATGATGCGGTACGGGGTGATTTGTATTTCGTGCTGGACGATGGCTGGGATGTGGCTTACGGTGTGCATCCAGCAACGCAGATGGAACAGTTTGGCTCCCTGGAGGTCGCTGAGGATCGTTTCCCCTCCTGTACAGGAAATCCGGCCGAAAGGCTCAAAAGCCTCAATGATTTGGTGAAAAAGGCGGGGTGGCGCGGCCTGGGAATTTGGGTCAGTGCGCAGGCCAAAGGCGAAAGCGGCTCCCATCTGCTTGATAGAAAGAAGTCGGACGCCTACTGGAAAGAAAGGCTGCGATGGTCACAATACGCCGGCGTGGCGTACTGGAAAGTCGACTGGGGGGCGCGCCAGGAGGATATTGCCTGGCGCAAACATCTGGATGAGCTGCGGGCGGAGATCTATCCTGAACTGGTCATTGAGCACTGTCTCCCCATAGCGCCCGGCAATAATGTGGTACTGGAAAACGGGCGGCAGGTAAGCAGCGGCCGCTTTAGCGAATGGTGGAATATCCCGCAGAGATCGGCCGATATTTTGATGCAGGGAACCCAAGTGTTCCGCACCTACGATGTACTTCCCCAGTTTTCTCAGGTAAGCACCATGGATCGCATAGCCGTGCTGCTTCAGGAGGCCCCGCAGTCGCCCGCTATCCTCAACTGCGAGGATGAGGCGTATATCGGCGCCGCGATGGGATGCAGCATCGGCGTCATGCGCTCTTCCCTCAATAAGGAATTGCCTGTTTATGATTTTGATCCGCAGAGGCTGTCCCACAAGACCACCGAAATACGTCGCGCCGTGCGCTGGCAGTACCTGGCGCCGCCGTTTCCGATCCAAGAAGCCAAGACGTATGTCAGCCGTGAGACTGTGGTTTCCCGTCACTATTTTGGCTCGGCGGAAACCTGGATGAGCGACTACATACACAAAGAGGTCATGCAGACCAGCCCCTCCTGGGTAAGCCGCGGAATGTCTCTTGAACGGATTGTCTACGATGGGAACCGGCCTTTGCTGGCCGCATCCCGTCACCCCAACGGCGCTGTGGCGGTGGCGGCTTTGAGCTATCTGTCCCCAAGTGGACGTTATGAAACACCCCTGTGCACGTTGACGTTGCCCGATGTGGCTCCCGGCGCTCCGGTTGGCATTTTCGGCTATTTCCAAGGCGTTGAAATTGCCTATACGGCCGCCATCGAAGGAAAGCGGATATACGCCCAGGATTTGGCGGAAGACCGTGCCGAAGACATTACAGCCTGTGTCAGAACAGAAGGCAACCGGTTGTTTATCAGCGGAGAGATATTGAACCGGATTGGCATGGCGGCTCAGTCGGACGAATCGGATCCCGGCCTTGTGGTGTGCCTAAAATAGAAATCTAGTTTATCCGGGAGGAGACAAGTCGCTTGAGTATTCGTTTCTATGAGGAGCTGGAGAGCACCAGCCAAAACCGGCTTCCGCCGCGCTGTTATTACATCCCCCAGGGCGCGGCAAAATACCGTTCTCTGAATGGCGATTGGAGATTCTGTTATTTTGAGGATGGGGATCGGGCGGGGGAACCCGAAAAATGGTCAACGCTTCCGGTTCCTTCCTGCTGGCAGCTGTACGGATATGATTCCCCTAATTATACCAACATCAACTATCCCTATCCGTTTGATCCTCCCTATGTGCCGGATATCAACCCATTGGGAATCTATGAACGGGATTTTGAGTATTCTGGCGAGCTGCCCTGCGTCTATTTGATTCTGGAGGGTGCAGCGTCCTGTGCGCAGGTCATTTTAAACGGCTGCTCCATCGGATATACGCAGGGCTCCCACCTGCAAGCGGAATTCGATCTTTCTCCAGCCGTACGTCCGGGGAGCAACACCCTGCGTATCCTTGTCCGGAAATGGTGCTGCGGCAGTTATCTGGAAGATCAGGACTTTTTTCGGTATAACGGTATTTTCCGCGACGTGTATCTGTTAGAGCGGCCCCAGGGTCATTTGAGAGACATAAAAATAACGGCGGACGCCGCCGGGCGGATGAGGGTGTGGACGGATCAAAGCGCACAGATCCGGCTGCTCGACGGCGGGGAACTCCTTCAGGAGCACAGCACGGATGGATATATAGAGATGTCGGTGCAGAATCCGACTCTCTGGAACGCCGAAAAGCCGTACCTGTATACGTTGGAGCTGTCCTGTGCGGGAGAATGCATCGTGCAGCGTGTAGGGTTTCGGGAGATCGGTATATCGGAGCGGTTTGAACTGTGTATTAACCACGCGCCGGTCAAGCTGAAGGGCGTCAATCATCACGATATCAGCCCGAAGGCCGGCTGGTGCATGACCAAGGAAGAATGGAAGCAGGATGTGCTCTTGATGAAAAGCTTGGGCATAAACTGTGTCCGTACTTCCCACTATCCTCCCCATCCGGAGTTTCTTAATCTCTGCGATGAATATGGACTGTACGTCCTGCTGGAAACCGATTTGGAAACTCATGGGGTGCTGCGGCGCAACCCGAACGTCGATTACTGCTATGACGTCGACTCCTCCGACTGGCCTTGCCGCCGCGCCGAATGGAAAGCGGAGTTTCTCGACCGAATGCAGCGTGCCTATCACCGCGACAAAAACCACGCCAGCGTCATCCTATGGTCTACGGGAAATGAAAGCGGCTTTGGTGAGAACCAGGAGGCCATGATCGACTGGCTGCGGCAGCAGGACGATACCCGGCTGATCCACTGTGAAGACGCCAGCCGTTTGGGAAAGCCGGAAAAGGCCGATGTCTATTCGCGTATGTATCCGTCCATAGCCGAATTGAAGGAATGGGCAGAAGATCCGCATATCTGCCAGCCGGTTTTCCTATGCGAGTATGCGCACGCTATGGGGAACGGGCCGGGAGGCTTATGGGATTACTGGCAAGAAATCCGGAAGTACCCCAAGCTGGCCGGCGGCTGCATCTGGGAATGGTGCGATCAGGCCGTAGACGAGGACGGTGTCTGGAAATACGGCGGCGATTTTGCCGGGGAAATGACCCATGACGGGAACTTTTGTTGCGATGGCCTGGTTTTTGCCGACCGGAGTTTCAAGGCCGGCTCGCTTTCAGCCAAAGCCGCCTATGCGCCTTTCCGGTTGAAGTATCATGCGGGCGAGATATTTGTACATAACGCTTTCGACTTCAGCGACCTGTCTGAATGCCGTTTATGCTATGCGGTGGAGCAGGACGGACGAGTGATTGAACAAGGGCCTGTCTGCCTGTCTGCCGCTCCGGGACAAGATGCCGCTTTCCGCCTGAAGTCTCCCTTGCCTAAAACCTGCCGTATGGGGCTTTTTGTAAAGGTCTGGCTGACGGATTGGCTGGATAATACGTTTGTTCTACAAGAATCGCTGCCCTGCCGTATCCAGTCCGACGAGAGGCCCATAGATTCCGCCTGCCTTTTGCGGGATACTGGAAAGAATTTGATGGCGGAAGGCCCGCGCTTTTGCTATACCTTTTCAAAGGTGTTCGGCAATTTCAGCAGTCTGGTGATAGATGGCCGCGAATGCCTGACGGCTCCGATCAGCCTGACCGCCTTTCGTGCTCCAACGGACAACGAAGAAACGCATATGAAGCCCTTTTGGGTTTTAGAAAACATTTGGCAGGGGGAGAATCTGGATCGTCTCTTCAGCAAAGTTTATAACGTCTCGCAAAAGGATGGCGAAATTCTCGTCAACGGCTCCCTCGCCGGCGTCTCCCGCCGCCCCTTTTTCCGATATACGCTGAAAATAGCGGTTTCCCAAGACGGCCGGATCGCATTTGACCTGAGGGGACAGGTGGCGGATAACGCTGTGTGGCTCCCGCGATTAGGCTTTGAATTCCGCCTTCCTTACGATTTACAAGCCTTTCGCTATTATGGGCATGGCCCGGCCGAAAGCTACTGCGACAGCTATCATCATGCCCCGTGTGGCCTGTATGAAAGCGAGGCGGCAAAGGAATATGTCCCATATGTGAGGCCGCAGGAACACGGCAACCACTACGGGGTGCGGGAACTGACCATAAAAAAAGCCTTTACGGTGCGATCTCCGCAGGCTTTTGAAGCAGCCGTATCGCGTTACAGTGCCAAACAGCTGTACAAGGCTGCTCATACGGACGAACTGGGCGAATCCTCGCACACCTATCTGCGGGTGGACTACAAGGACTCCGGCCTGGGTTCGCAATCCTGCGGGCCGGCATTACCCGAAGCCTATCGCCTGAATGAAAAAGCTATCCATTTTGCGTTCAGTCTGGACCCGGCTGAACAGGAATCCTGAGGGAATCATAAAACTAGGGAAAGCAGGGATAACATATGGTAAAAAATATTCCTTTCAAGCACTTTGGGGCGATGTTGGATTGTTCACGCAATGGCGTAATGAAACCACAGGTTGTCAAGGTCATGATCGATTATCTCAGCCAAATGGGCTACAACACCCTTATGCTGTATACCGAGGATACTTATGAGGTCGATAACCAGCCTTACTTCGGGTATTTGCGGGGACGGTATTCCCAAATGGAATTGATAGCAATTGACGAATATGCCCACAGCAAGGGAATCGAGCTCATTCCCTGCATCCAGGCGCTGGCTCATCTCAACGCGATTATGCGGTGGCCGCAATACCGCGATATGTCCGACTGCGACGATATTCTGTGCATCGGGGACGAGCGTGTTTATCGGCTGCTGGAGGATATTTTCGCTACACTGGATCGGTGCTTTACCAGCCGCACGGTGAACATCGGGATGGATGAAGCCTATATGCTGGGGCTGGGCCGGTACCGGGAAAAGAACGGTTACCCCGACAGAACGGAGATCTTTCTTTCCCATTTGAACAAAGTGGCGGAGATTGGGAAAAAATACGGCTTCACCCTCTGTATGTGGAGCGATATGTTTTTCCGCCTAGCGACAGGCGAGCATTACGGCGAGGGAAAACTGGATTCACGAGTGAAAGACCTGATTCCGGAGAACGTTCAGCTCATATACTGGGATTATGACAACTGGGACAAGGCGCATTATGATTCCCTGATGAAAAGGCATAAAGAGCTTCAGGAGGACATCTGGTTTGCCGGCGGCGCTTATACCTGGACAGGCTTCGCTCCCCATAATTCCTATTCAATCGAAGCGGCCCAGAAAACGGTGGAATGCTGTATAGACAATCGTGTTTCCCATATGCTGGTAACGCTGTGGGGGGACAACGGGAACGAATGCTCGAAATTTTCTGCATTGCCGACCTTGTTTACCATCTCCGAACTGGTCAAGGGAAATACGGATATGGAAGACATACGATGCAAATTTCAAAAAATGTTCGGCCTCAGCTTCGATCAGTTTATGCTGCTGGAACTCCCGGACACGGCCAATGCGGAGGGTGTTTGCAACCCGGATAAGTATATGTTGTACAGCGACTGTTTCCTTGGCCCATGGGACAGCACGGTTCGAGAAACCGATGCGCAGCGGTATAAAGCCTGTGCCGAAAAGCTGGCGGAAATCCCGGAAGAGTATCCGCTGTCCTATATTTTCAACACGCAGAAGGCGCTATGCAACGTATTGGCTTGCAAATTTGACTTGGGGCTGCGCACCCGGAAGGCTTACCAGAAAAAAGATCGGTCGGAGCTTCAATCCCTTCTGCCTCGGTATGAGGATTTGGTCTCCAAGCTGGAGATATTGTATAAGGCTTTTGAGAAACAGTGGATGACGGAAAACAAGCCTCATGGCTTTGATGTCCAGGATATCCGGCTCGGCGGCTTGATGCGGCGGGTAACGCACTGCAGAGAACGGCTTTCCCAGTATCTGGACGGACAAATTGAGACTCTTGAAGAGCTGGAAGAACCGCTTCTGGAGGTGTTCGGCCGCGGCGCAGATTTTGAGCCGGTTCCCGTATGTTTCAACGATTGGAAAACGGCCGCTACGGCAAATGTATTATAAGGACGTACAGGCCGGTATATCCGCCCACGGTGAAAGGATGGGAAAATCGCATGAACTTTGACCAAATGGTTTCCGCCATGACATTGGAAGAAAAAGCCCTGCTCCTTACCGGCGCCGGTGAAATGGAAACAGCTAGGCTGGCACAGTACGCTATCCCGGAAAAGAAATTGGCAGATGGGCCGCATGGCATCCGGCATCCAAGGGAAGAAAACTGCACGCATTTCCCGAACCTTTGCTGTCTTGGCGCTACTTGGGACAAACGGCTCGCCAAGAAAATGGGAAACGGGATCGCCAAGGATTGCGTGGAGCATGACGTTGATATGATCCTGGGCCCGGGGATCAATATCAAGAAGAATATCCTTTGCGGCAGAAATTTTGAATACCTCTCGGAAGATCCGATCCTGGCGGGTGAATTGGCGGCAGAGTATATAAGCGGCGTGGAAGAAATGGGCGTCGCCACCAGTTTGAAACATTTTGCCGCCAATAACCAGGAACAGTTCCGGCAGGATGTCAGCGTGGAAGTTGACGAGCGTACTTTGCGTGAAATATATCTAAAGGGTTTTGAAATAGCCGTGAAAAAGGCGAAGCCAACCAGCGTTATGTGCGCTTACAATAAAGTAAACGCCATCTGGTGCTCGGAAAACCCGTTTTTGCTCAGGCAGGTATTGAAAGAGGAATGGGGATTCGACGGGTTTGTCATTTCTGATTGGGGCGCTGTACAGGATATATGCAGAGCCGTCCGCTCCGGCCTCGATTTTCAAATGCCGCACAACGGAAATATTGCCGCAGAGCTAAAACGCGGCCTGGAAACAAAAGAGCTCGCCATGGACGACATCGACCATGCAGTGGCCAATGTCTTAAGATTTTTGATGAGGCCAAAGCCGCAGAAAGCGGAATATAGCCGAGCAGAACAGCATAAAACGGCGCAGGAAATCGCCGCTGCGGGGACGGTTTTGCTGAAAAATGAAGGCCAGGTGCTGCCGCTGACCGAGGATAAATACCGCTCCATTGCCGTTATCGGGGAATATGCCGTCCACCCGCTGACTTCCGGGCAGGGCAGCGCGGAAGTCCTGCAGTCGGAAGCGTATACCGACAATCCGCTGGAAGAGCTGCGCAAAAGGCTTCCAAATACGGAGATCCGCTATCTCGAAAAGTATAAAAAAGGCTCCTATTCTCCCAATATGCTTTGGCCAACCTGTGGAGAACTGACGGACTTTATCAAGGACAGCGATGTGGTTCTTTTCTTCGCTGGCTCTATGGAGTCCGAGGACACGGAATTCTTTGACAGGCGGAGCGCCCATTTAAATCCGAACTTTGAAATGTTTATCGAAACCGCGTGTTATACAGGGAAGAAAGTGGTTGTCGTATTACAGAACGGCAGCGCCATCCTTCCAGGAAAGTGGAACGACATGGCATCCGCGGTGGTCGAAATGTGGCTTGCAGGCGAAGGAGCCGGCGGAGTCTGCGATGTACTCTGCGGAAATGTGAACCCCAGCGGCCGGCTGCCGGAAACCTTCCCAAAAGTTATGCGCCGTGACTTGGAATATCCTGGAAACGGCAGAACCGTTTCCTATAACGAAAAGCTTGATGTGGGATACCGGTATTACGACCGCCATCCGGAGGAAATCGCTTACCCGTTTGGCCACGGGCTCTCCTATACCAATTTCGAATACAGCCATATCGCTGCGACAGTGGAGACCGCTCATATCCATATAGAATTTTCCCTGGAAAATACCGGGGAATGGGATGGAAATGAAGTGATCCAAGTGTATGTAAGCGATTGCCTGTCTACGGTACCCCGGCCCATAAAAGAATTAAAATACTTTGAAAAAGTATTCCTGCGCAGGGCCGAGACAAAAAGAGTGTGCATTGATTTACCGATGGAAAGCCTGTCCTATTACAATATCATGTTGCATAACTGGATTGTAGAAGACGGGAATTTTGATATTCTGGTTGGAGCGTCTTCTCGTGATATCCGCCTCAAGACAACGATCCATGTGCAAGGCAGAACCCCCTATTCTTTGCTGCGATCCGGTGAGCATCAGATTGGCTGACTTTGCTTTATGAAAAAGCAGGCAGAGCTTCCGGCGCCATGTAAATAACCAAATTCAACTGCCAAATTTTCCCTTGAACGGTCAAAGGAGAATTTGGCTTTTCCTTTCTTAAATCAAGGACAATAATTAAAAAATGTTAATTCTGTTATTTTTTCTCAACTAGGTATAATTTTGTTTATCACCTTGCCTTGTGGCTTTAGTGAAAGGGCAAAGGTGAGGGCGTATGAAAACGGACTTTTCGCTCGAAGACATCACCAGTGAATTGCTCGACTATGTGGATAAGTATTTGAAAACCGTTATCAGCAACACCAAGCGCCGCTATTACCGAAAAACAAAGCATCCTCGAAAATACGGCATCGTTTTCGTCGAATTGGACAAATATGCTGAAGACCTGCACTATGACGACCCGGGGCTTGAGAAGGCGCTCTGCCAGCTGATCGACGTGCAGGGGATCAAAATTCCTGTCTTAAATCCGGAACTGGCCGATGCCCTGCGAAGCCTGACAGAAACGCAAAGGCTGGTTCTGCTGAAGAATGTTGCTCTCAAGATCCCTATGAAGCAGATCGCCCTTGAACTCGGCGTCAGCATTGGCATGGTGGAAAAGCATAAGAAAAACGCCATAC